>DAORRV010000001.1:0-1492 GCA_035443185.1 Ignavibacteria bacterium
CTTTACAGATACAAAGAAAATGATGCTTGTAAAATAAGTTAATAGTTAATAGTTAGTAATTTTTTACTATTTGCTATTTAATATTTAATATTTAAGATTTAAAATTAAAAAGCCGTTGGATGTAGAATCCGGCGGCTTTTTTTTATCATCACTTTGCAGAAAACTATTTTTGATAGGGTGAATTGAAATTACTAAACAACTAATTTTAAATTAATAAAAATATATTGTAAGGAATTTTAATTAGCAATTTTCAATCCGACAATGCCGATCACAATCAGGGAAGCTGAGAGTAATCTCCAGATACTGGCTGAGTCACCGAAGTAAATTATCCCAACGATAAGTGTACCAACAGCTCCGATACCTGTCCAGACTGCGTATGCTGTGCCAATAGGAATATCCCTTTGAGCCAACCACAGAAATAACCCGCTTATTGCCATGGAAATAACTGCAAGAATTATCCATAATATTTTGGAAGACATTGTTTGAGATAATTTCATACCGAGTGGCCAGCCGATCTCAAAAATACCGGCAATTAATAAATAGATCCAGCTCATAAATTAATTTGATTTAATTTTTTTAAAAAAAGCATCTGATTTGATTTTAAAAACTGTTCATGTTTTTTTATATATTTAATTTGATTTAATATTGATTTAATATTGATTTGATCAAAGTAAATAATTTATCAATACCAGTAACCCATCATATCTAATTCCCCATCGTCCTTCCATTCTTTATCTCCTAACTGCTTTATCATCAGGCAATTGTCAAATTCCTTTTCCTGTATTCCATAATTAATATGCTCTTCAATAGTCAGCCATTTCACTTTTTGTTTTGTAAGTCTGTAACTGCATCTTTCATAAAATTTATGATAGTCAGCGACAAGGAATAAAAAATCAATATTATGTATATGCTTGTCGATTATATTTTCAAGTTCTTTCAGAAGATGAGTACCATTACCCTGATGCTGAAACTCAGGTAATATCATAAGATCAATTATTCCCATTACTCTAACAGGATCTTTATTCAATGTCATTACTCTGTAATCAAGTCCAAGCTGTCCAATGAGAATATCGTCTTTCCACATCAGGAGACGATAGTGAGGAAGCTGTTTGAAATAAGTCCTTCCATGAAATTCTTCTTCAGGAAAACTAATCTTCAGAAGGGCGGATATCTGATTTTTAGTATTTAGATCCAGTTTGAATTCATCAGTAAATTCAAATCGAAATTTTGAAATCGTATTCAAAATATAATATTTTAATTTCTAAATAATAAAAATACCAGTACTACAAGAGAGATTATCACCCGATCGAAAGAATATAAATTATGTATTTAAATCTGTTTTTATTCGGATCAGATCTTTTTCCATTTTTCCAAAATACCATAAGACAAGACTCATTATTCCAAATGTAAAAGAATGAAATAATTAGTAAACATCATTCTTAATAATCTTAATAATTCTAAAATGAAAATTTTGAAAAATTTACTATGTACA
>DAORRV010000001.1:1592-18417 GCA_035443185.1 Ignavibacteria bacterium
TCTTAATAATCTTAATAATTCTAAAATGAAAATTTTGAAAAATTTACTATGTACATTTTTAAAATAGCAAATATATCTATCTGAATAAGTAAAGTAAATTTTAATTTATGGGAAATTATTTTTCCTCCCGTGAAATTTTTAAATTAATTACTGAAATTTACTTATGAATAAATTAAAATATGACACAGGTATGACAATTATGTCTTAGATAAATGAAGTCAGGATTTTAAAGTGCTTTTAATGGAACCAAAGGGGAAATTATTATTGGCACAATGATTGCATTATATGATATTAAACAAAGCTATAAGATAACATTGAAAATATTAAATCTTTAGTTTCATTGAGAAAGATGAAAATAAAAGTAATAAATAAATAGCATTTTATTAAATAAAAAAAAATAAAAATGAATAACGAAAAAGCAATTGAAGTACTGAATTCTCTCGTTGAAATTAATAATGACAGGATTGAAGGTTACAAAAGTGCAAGTGAAGAAACAGATTCAAATGATTTAAAGGGATTATTTATGCAGTTCAAGAATACAAGTGAAAGATGTATTACAGAGCTGACAAAAGAAATAATCAAGTGCGGCGGTATTCCTGAAGAAGGTACTAAAACATCCGGAAAACTTTATCGTGCATACATGGATCTAAAAGCAGCCTTGACAGGAAATGATCAGCAGAAAATACTGGATTCATGTGAATATGGTGAAGACAAAGCTGTAGAAACTTATAAAGATGTATTTAATAATAATTCAGAAAATCTGACAGCTGAACAAATTTCATTGGTAAGATCACAATATGATCTTATTAAAAACGATCATGACACAGTAAAATCAATGCGTGACAGTGAAGTAACATTGTAATCAATTTGATCAATTAGACTAAATAGTGTGTTGATTGATCGATGATCCTTAAGGCGATCTGCTTAATTATTATTGTAAATTAATATGAAGATTAAGCAGATCTTTTTTATTATATGTTTGAAATTTTATTAATTCACAATTTCTTTTTCTTTATTTATCGTATAAAATTATTTTTAAAATCTGCTTTTTTACTCCATTAAAAATTAAACTAAAGTATTTACCTTGAAAATATTATCCAATAGTATTGATGGATTCATTTTAAATAACAACTAAATAGATCTTTATGAGAACGTTTTTTTAAAGACTTTTTCCGCAGTATTTACAATAAACAGCATCTTCATCATGATTATCTGCTCCGCAGTTTATACATGCACGAATTCCGCCTTTTTGTTTGAACGCCTTGTTCATTTCAACTGTCATAATTCCCGTCGGTACAGCGATTATTCCATAGCCAAGTATCATAATAATTACAGCAAGAAATTGTCCGGGAACAGTCTGCGGAGTAATGTCACCGTAACCAACTGTAGTAAGAGTTACAATAGCCCAGTAAATACTTTGGGGAATGCTGGTAAATCCGTTTTCTTCACCTTCTATCAGATACATTAGCGATCCAAGAATTGTGACTATTGTAAGTACCGTAAAAATAAAAATTGTAATTTTCCGTCTGCTGCCTTTTAGTGCCTGAATAAGAATTTTACTTTCACCCACATACTGAACGAGCTTTAATACTCTGAAAATCCTGAGTATTCTTAAAAGTCTGATTACTACTAAATACTGACCGCCCGGATAAAAAAGACTTATATATGTAGGAAGAATAGCAAGAAGATCAATAATTCCAAAAAAACTTTTAGCATAATGAAGTGGTCTGCTGACAGACAATAATCTCAGAATATATTCAATTGTAAACAGAATAGTGAAAAACCATTCTGCTGCAAACAGCAGCTCAGCGTTTTCAATCTTCACAACCTGAATACTATCAAGCATCACAACGACAACACTCAGTATTATACTTATGATCAGAATAATATCAAACCACTTACCGGTAGGAGTGTCTGCTTCAAATATAACTTCGTGAAGTTTGTGTCTCCATGGAGCTATGTCGTGTTTGTGATTTTTCTCATGCATTTAGGAAGTATGACTTTTGAAAAATTGGTAATGGACTAAAATAAATATTGACATAAAGATTTACTATATAAATAATTTTTATATACAATTGTATTAATTAAAAATGGATCTATAAATTAGGTAATATCAGATTGTTAAAAATTATACTGCATCATAAACTCAACTCTGTTTGCAATTGAATTCTGTCCATTTTGATTGGTCCTGTCTCCAAAATTATATTCCAGTCCAACATTAGCCGCTGGTAAAAACTGCCAGAAAAAATTACCTGTGAACTGTCGTGCAAAGCTGTAATATGAAGGAGAGTAAAAATTATCCGGCTGAACTTTAAGCTGACTGTACATTATAGTCGTAAAAAACTTTGAATTAAAATTATACTGCAGTGCTCCATAATATGCATATACCGGAAGTGCTGTCAGTTCTCCTGATTGTGCAGAAACTGGAGTGACACTTAGATCATCAATACTTAAATCCTGAACATACTTGCCGATCCCTTTTCCATAAAGTCCCTGAAAAAATATCTGAGCTTTTTTTGTGATCTCAACATTTCCCGTCATAGAAATTCCAGTGCCTGTAACGGTTCTGTCTGCATTACTGATATTATCTCTGTAAAATAAATTTCTGTACAGTCCCGAAAGTCTGACATGACTGTTTCCAAAACTGTATTGCAGATATGCGGGAATGTCGGGAATTGTCTGTTTTAAACTGCCGGTATTTGTGAAAGCAGTATTAAATTCCGGTTGCTCCACCCCAAGAGTAAATTTCCAACCATTTGCAAATTTGTATGAGTATCGAATAAGTGTACTTAATGCATCAGACATTGAATTCAATCCGACATAATTAATTGTTACTGGCCATGAAGCAGCATCTGAAAAAGTACTCCAGTCTACACCAAGATCAAATCCGATATACCTGATATACATCTGATATAAATTAAAATTATTACCATCACCCCGGAAATTCGCGCTGACATAACCTACTAAATTTCCATGGGAAGTTTTGGTAATTACTTTGAAATATAAAAGTGAAGTATTTGCATACATCTGAAACTGTGATTTTTGAATTGTATCATTTGGGACAATTATATCATAAGTAACAAAATCGAGATTATCTGAAATGCCGTCAAAATCATAGGAAGCTGTATAGTTAAAAAAGCCGCCGATACCAAGTGAAAATTTTTTATCAGGCCCTTGAAATACAAAACTTGGTATCTCGGGATTTCGGAACCAGTCTCCTTGTTCAGTATAAAACGGTAAAAGAGTGCTGTCTTTTTTATTTTTATGAGTAATGAATTTAAAATCTGAAGAGTCCTGTTGAGAAAATACATCTGAAATTAAAATTAAAGCTGCAGTAAAAAAAAGAAGTGCAATTTTTATTTTCATGAAAATTAAATTTAAATTATCCCGAAAGTTAATCAGTTGATCTTACCATACACATTACATCGGTATCATTAAAGTACCATTCTACACAGTAACCATCGGGATCTGTATTTGATAGAGAACAAAGACCTTCAAAGCTTTTACCTATCTCTTGAATATTATTCATAAAATCTTTGACAGTAATAAAATTATAATTACCTTTTTTAATAACAAGAGTTCTACAGTTTAATTTTTCAGCTTCACCTTCAAATAATTCTTCCGCCGCCGCCCGATATATTATTTCGTTATTTTCAGGTCGGGATATTCCAAAGCACCTTCTGTCTTTACCCGTGTCGATCAGGATTTGCAGTTTTTTAAATGCGGTTTGAATTCCATCGGGAAAGGATTCAGCCTGAACATAAAATACACGGATATCTTTTTCTAAATTTATTCTATCCATACTAAATAAATATTATTAAAAACTTTTACAAATATACTAAAAATCTATTTACAGTTTCTTTGTAAAATTTTGACAGTGAAAATTAAAGTTTTCTATACAATAATGCAACATGATCTAAAATTGATTTTACCGATAAGTTATAAAAGTACAGGAATAATTTATATTTTATCAGTGGATATTAGAAGCTATCTCGTTATTTTTGTAATCATATAAAAACTTTACTAGATATAAATTTACACATACTAAATTATTTCTTTAGAAAAATGATCAGTGTCAAAGATGCAAAGAATAAATTATATAAGTCTGTGAAAAAAATGCCTGCAACAATAAAAAATATTTCAGATATTACAGGTTATTTTTTATCAGAATCAATTAAGTCACCGGTCGATCTGCCTCCTTTTGATCAGTCTGCAATGGATGGCTTTGCAGTTAACTTTGATGATACAGTCGGAAATATGAATAATGAATTTTCATTTTTGATTATTGGAGAAATAAAAGCCGGGGACAAACCAATAAAATTTCTAAAAAAAAATACGGCTGTATATATTTACACCGGAGCAGCAGTTCCTATAAATTCTACGTGTGTGGTAATGCAGGAAAAAGCTGTAGTAAAAAAAGGCAGTGTCACTATTTCTTTATCTGATCTGAAAACCGTTAGTAATATCCGGAGCAAAGGATCTGAGATCAAAAAAGGTCAAGTCGCATTAACAAAAGGTCATCAGATAAATCCTGCATCAATCGGGTTTTTATGCTCAATGGGAATTGACAAAATCAAAGTAATAGATAAACCGATACTTTCAGTTTTGTCAACCGGCAACGAACTTCAGAGACCGGGTAAAAAATTATCACCGGGTAAAATATATGAATCCAATTCTTTGATGCTGGAATCTGTTATTAAAGAATGCGGATATGAAATTTCAAAAATAAATTCAGTCAAAGATGTAAAAGATAAAATATCTTTCTGTATAAACAATATGATTAAGACTTCAGATGTGATTCTAATATCAGGAGGAATATCAGTAGGAAAATATGATCTTGTAAAAGAAATCCTTCATAATCTTGGAGTCAGAGAAATTTTTTATAAAGTTTTACAAAAGCCGGGAAAGCCGCTCTATGCTGGGAAGTACAAAGATAAATTAGTATTTGCATTGCCCGGTAATCCTGCTGCTTCACTTACATGCTTTTATGAATACGTACTTCCATGTCTTAATAAAATGAGCGGACATTCTGAATTTGAATTGAACAAAAAATTTTTCCCATTATCTAAACCTTATGAATTGAAAGGAGAAAAGGATTTATTCTTGAAAGCAAAGATTGAAAATGATATGATTGCGATACTGGAAGGTCAGGGGTCAAATATATTGAGATCATTTACTGAATCAAATGCGATAGTATTTTTAAATTCAGGTAATAAACTTTTAAAAAAAGGAAGTTATGTAGAGACACATATATTACCTAAAAGTTTATGATAAAAAATAATGTCACAGTTGCAATACTTGCCGGAGGGAAAAGTTCAAGGATGGGAGAGGATAAAGGTCTTATGTATCTTAATGATAAAATGCTTATTGAATATGTTATTGATGAGGTAAAAAAAATTTCGGATAAAATTATTATCATTACTAATAATCCTGAATATGAACAGTTCGGGTATTCCTGCCAAAGTGATCTGATCAAGAATGCCGGACCACTTGGGGGAATTCTTACTTCACTTACTTTTTCTCAGACGAGAAAAACATTGATACTGAGCTGTGATTCTCCATTTATAACTTCTGATGTTTTGTCAATATTAATTGATAAAGCAAATGGAGAAGATGTACTTGTCTTTGAAAATAATGGAGAAGCAGAACCTTTATTTGCGGTCTATGATAAAAATTGTCTGGAACAAATAAAAGAACTTATAAAAAACAATGATTTGAAAATGAAAAATGCTTTGAATAGTTTGAAAACAGTATTATATAAATTTGATGAATATGATTTTAACAATAAAAATTTTTTTACAAATATTAATACGCCAATCGAGTTATCAAAGCATCAGAAAATATGAATATGGATAAAAAGAAATCGAAAAAATTATTTTTAGAGGGTGCGATCAGACCAGAGTTTATAGCTGATTCAATTTCAAAACACAGTACAAAGAAAAATATAGGTGCACATCAGATATTTCTCGGACAGATAAGGAGTGATGAAATTGACAGCAGGATAGTACAGGCAATAGAATTTTCGGCTTACAATGAAATGGCAGAAGAGGAATATTTTAATATCCGTGAAATTATTTTTGCAAAATATGATCTGATCTGTATGCATGTATATCACAGTCTCGGGAAAGTTTTTGCAGGTGAAATTAATATGTTCGTATTCGTTTCTTCAGTTCACAGAAAAGATGCAACTGAAGCATGCAGAGAAATGGTAGAACTTATCAAAACAAAATTACCTGTATGGGGAAAGGAAATATTTGCAGGTGATGAATATTCATGGAAAGTGAATTCATAAAATATTTATATTTGCAAAAAGCATAAGTTAATATTATTTATATAGAAATTTATATTTAATTGAACAAATAATATTGATATTTAATATTTACAATTTAAACTTTATTTGTATGCAGTCTAAAACCTGCAGCTACAATTATAGAGAATGCATTTAGAAAATTTTTTTAAGATATAAAACAATGGTGGATATAACCGGCAAGATTAATACACTTCGATATGCAAAAGCTCAGGCGTCAGTAAAGGTAAGCAGTCAATCAACAATAGATGCTATCAATAACAAACTTGTTGCAAAAGGTGATGTGTTTGAAATGAGTAAGGCGGCTGCATTGCTAGCGGTAAAAAAAACGAGTGATGTAATTCCTGATTGTCATCCATTGCCGATTGAGTTTGCAGCTGTAAATTTCAGTATAGAAGGACTCGAGATCAAAATAGAGATGGAAGTAAAAACTATTTATAAAACCGGTGTGGAAGTAGAAGCAATGCATGGAGTTTCTATTGCTGCACTTACAGCTTACGATATGCTGAAGCCGATTGATAAAAATATTGAGATATCTAGTATAAAATTAATTGAGAAGAAAGGCGGTAAGACAGATTTTCCTGAAGAATTTAGAAAAGGTTTGAATGCGGCTGTAATTGTTTGTTCAGATTCTATCTCATCAGAAAAAAAGGAAGACCGTGCAGGTAAAGTCATAATCAGTAAACTTGAATCATTACAAATAAATATATTCGAATATACAATCATACCTGATGAAGCGGCAGATATCAAATGTAAAGTATTAAAACTTTCAGATGAAAAAGTTAACATGATAATATTTACCGGCGGTACAGGATTATCACCGAGAGATATTACGCCTGAAGCGATCGAGCCATTGCTGGATAGAAAAATTCCGGGTATTGAAGAAGCAATGAGAAGTTATGGTCAGCAAAGAACTCCATACAGCATGCTTTCAAGAAGTGTCTCAGGATTGATCGGAGATACATTGGTGCTTGCACTTCCGGGTTCTACAAAGGGTGCTAAAGAAAGTATGGATGCATTGTTTCCATTTGTTTTGCATATCTTTGAAGTGATGAAAGCGATGAAACACAAAGATTGAATTAAGAATTAAGAATTAAAAATTAGGAATTAAGAATTACGAGTTACGAGTTACGTTTTACAAGTTACAAACAGAGAAAAATATCTTTTATACAGAAGATTTATTTTTTAACTATTACAAAAACTTTTAAAATTAAGAATTAAATATTATGATCTCCTTTAAGTATGAACTTGAGAAAAAGGAACCAAAAATATTACCGGGGGGAATAACCAGAGGTGCTTCAGTTGTTGATTTTCCTGCTTCCGTAGGAATTGCAGGAGTTTCCATGAGACTTGAATCAGGCGGTATGAGGGAACTTCACTGGCATGCTAACGCTGCCGAATGGGGTTATGTAATCAAAGGCAGCTGTCGGACAACTATATTACATCCGGACGGTACATCTTTTATAGATACATTTGATCCGGGAGATGTATGGTATTTTCCAAGAGGATATGGACATTCCATACAGGGAATAAGTGATGAAGAATGTCACTTCATTTTAATTTTTGATAATGGAGATTTTTCTGAAGATCACACATTCAGTATTACAGATTTTATTGCTTCCACTCCACCTGAAATAGTTGCTCAGAATTTAGGGATCACGCTTGATGAAGTAGGAATGCTGCCTAAACGTGAGGTGTATTTTGCAAAAGGGAAAGTTCCTGATGATCAATCTTTTACTTCAGCATCAGTAAGTGACCCTGAGCTGACAACTAAACACCGTTACCCTTTGCTGGCTCAGGAGCCGAGAAGAGTTCCGGGAGGAGGAACACAAAAGACTGTAACTCAAAAAGAATTTCCGATCAGCAAAACAATGGCAGGTTCAGTACTTGAAATTCAGCCGGGTGGTTTACGGGAAATGCACTGGCATCCGAATGCTGATGAATGGCAGTATTATATTCAGGGCAAAGCTCAGATGGGAGTCTTTCTTGCACAGGGAAATAAAGTAATAGAAGACTTTAATGAGGGTGATATCGGTTATGTGCCGATGGGAGCAGGGCATTATATAAAAAATACGGGTGACGAAGTGTTAATAGTTTTGGTAGGTTTTAATGACGGAGATTATCTGGCATTAGATCTGAGTGACTGGCTCAGATCAAATCCGGATAGTTTACTACAGACTAATTTTGAAGTTGGAGAAGATTTGATAAAAAAATTCCCAAAAGAAAATAAATTTATAATTCCTTCAAATAAATAATGTGGATCAAAAATTTAAATCTATAAATTTCATCACAGACGGGATTGGATTTTCACCTGAGGAGTATATTGAGAAACTTTCAGAAATAAACAGGTCTGAAAAAATTGAAAGAGATTTATATGGAAATGGCGGATCTGCAAAATTACTGGAAGAAGAGTTTGCTGTAATAACCGGAAAGGAAAAATGTATTTATCTTCCGACCGGGACTATGGCAAATCATCTGAGTGTCAAATTACTGAATGGTGAAAATACAAAAGTCATAGTTCCTGAAAACAGTCATATGTTTCGTGATGAAGCAGATGGATTATTTAGTGTTCATAGAAAAAGATTAATACCTATTGGAAAAGGTAAACCATATTTTGAACTGGACGATCTAAAAGAAACTTTAGATTATTTAAAAAGCGGAGAGACATTTGACAGCGGTACGGGCACTGTAGTAATTGAAAATCCTGTGAGGCGTGCAGATGGAAAGTATGTGCCGATAGAAACAATAAAAGAAATTTCTGATTTCTGCAGAGAAAATGGTTATAAACTTCATCTCGACGGAGCACGCATACATTTAGCATCTGCTTATACGAATATCCCTATTTCTGAATATTCATCTTTTTTTGATACAATTTATATTTCACTTTATAAATGTCTGAATGCTGCCGGCGGTGCAGTACTATGTGGGGATTCAGAAGTAATTGACAGGATTCCTCATCAGATAAAAATACATGGCGGTACAGTTTTTCAGTCATGGAATAATACTGCGATGGCACTTCATTTCCAAAAGGATATCGAATCTAAATGGCAGGAAATCATTTCATTGTCAGAAAATTTAATAGTTGAAATCAATAAAATTGATGGGATTAGAATTGAAAAGATTGAACAAGGTACAAATATCTTTAACCTAGTGCCAAATCAGAATATAGATTTTAATGAGTTTTCAAATTTTCTTGGTAAAGAGCATAAAATTTATATTGGTCGAATTACAGATACAGGAAAAATAAAATTTACTATCAATGAAAGTTTGTTTAGAATGGAAATCTATAAAATATTAAATATCTGGGAAAAAGGAATTGAGATTTCTAAGAAGTAATATATCGGATCAATATCACCGGTCAGAAAATTGAAATTTGTTTCCCTCAGGATCACTTCCGTCACAAAAGTTCATTCCTTCAAAAGTAAATATCTTCCCCATCTTAATTCCATTTTTTTCAATCAGCTCTTTTGCTTTTTTCACATCTTTTTTATAAAATACGATCTTCACATTATTATGAAAATCCCCTTTACCTTTTTGCCCGGTCTTGTGTAATGCAATACAACAGTTGCCGGCTTTTAGCTCAGTCCAGTCTGGGTTAGCAATTCCTATTACTTTTAATGCCAGAATATTTTTGTAAAATTCTGTGCATTTTAAAACGTCATTTACAAATAAAATAATTCTTGAGATTTTTTCAGGCATGTTTGTGATTTTAAAATTAAGTTTTAGGAAATTATCATTTCTTTAATTTAAAAAATTAAATAACGGATCAATAAAGTTTTTACGAAAATAAAGTTCAAAAATTACTTTATCAACATCATTCTTTTTACTGATACAGATTTTCCTGAGCTGAGTTTGTAATAATAAATACCGCTTGGATTATCTGCTGCATTAAATTTTACTATATAACTGCCGGGTGTAAGGTTTTCATTCAACAATATATCAGTTTCTTTTCCATTTGTATCATAAATTTTCAGAGTAGTATATCCTGTTTTCAGAATATCAAATTTTATATTTGTTTCAGGATTGAATGGATTTGGAAAATTCTGATACAAATTAAATGATTCAGCATTATTATTTGAAGCATTATTATTGGAAATGCTAAGTGGTGTATATTGTGTCACAGGTTCAGTGATCGTTACATGACCGCCAGGAGGAACATTTCCGGGTACAACTTCGCCATAAAATGTATTACCAATTATGTAAGGATATACAGGTTCACCAAGTGAATCGATAGTTATAAAATAAGCATATATTCCATTTGGATATTCAGGCGTAATGCAAAATCTTCCATTATGTGAATCGAGATCTGCACCATTCGTATTCAATTCATAATCTTCTTTAAAACATCCCAGAGGATATTGAGTGCTGATATTTGGTCCCCATTGATTTTGAGGAAGTACAGTTCCATCGGGAAGTGTAGTTCTCGTAGTGATATTTCTTTTTACATAACCGCTTACCATTCTTCTGATACTTCCGGTTCCGTTTGTATCTGAAAATCCATACGGACCATACAGCGGATAGCCGTCAAACATGTAACCAAGTATCGGTGAATGTTCAGAAGGCACAGGAGTATAGAGATATTTCATATTAATATGATAATGATAAACACCGCCAGGTGCAGGATGTCCGCCTGATGAATCGAAACTAACGGCTTCAAAATACTGAGCAACTCTGTGCCAGATATTCAGATTGTTGTAAGACATAGCATCTCCATAATTGAAAAGTACTACTCCATTTTTTAAAACACCAATCTGTCCATTTCCTGCAGTGGAAGGAGTTGGGTCAGGAACAGGAAATCGGGTTATCTTGAATGTCCAGTTCTGATTGGTCGGAATATTCGGATTCATTGCCCAGGGACCGATAGTATAAGATGGAATGCCGGTACATTTAATATAGGAATAATTATCAGAATAAAACACCTGCTGAACATCAGCGGGAATCCCATTATAACCGGTTATATTATTTATGTTTTGCTGCCATGAATAGATCTCAGGAGTGATCTGAGCATTTGCTGAAACTGATAAAATCAGTATCCAAATTACAAAAAGTTTTTTCATTTAAAAAATTTTTAAAGAAAATTATTTCTATTTAGCCGAATACAATTCGAGTAGTCTTGCATTTTCTTCTGAAAGTTTGACGGCTGTGAGTTTATTATATTGATTAAACGCAATATGTCGGTAATCATCTGTAGTATTATAAACTAATGAGATCAATACAGAATCTTGTTTGTAAAATGTCATTGAGCCTGTGGAGATGCAATACTGATACGGGAATGGTTCATCTGATACTGTATTAATAATCTCAATGATATCTTTCTGATTTGTAATGTTTGAAGTTTTTACAATCATTTTTCCTGTTGAATCAAAACCGTCTTTATATAAAAACTCTATTTTGTCGGCTGATGAAATTTGATTTTTGACCGATAAAGAATTTTCTTCACTGCAGGAAGAGATGTTCAGAATAAATAATATAAACAGAGCCGCATAAATATTTCTAGTTATCATACTTGTAAAATAGTTTATACAAATTTAAATGAAGTAAATTTACTGAGCAATAACATATTTGTAAAAAGATGTAACGATCAGACAAGTTAATATTGTGGAGATAAATTCTCATTGGTGAGATTGAATCTTAATTTCAATAATTTATTCTCTATACTTTTTAAAAGTTCTTTTAAGAAATATCGGGGTGCTTTCAATTATTTCCGCCGTTGTTGGTTTTAGTGAGCGGCACGAAGGGCACGAATAGAATACAAATCTTAAATCTTGGCGGATAAAATTGAATACTAATTTTAACAATAGACCATTGAAAAGACATATAAAATAAGTAGTTTGAAATTATTTCAGTAAAGTCATCTTCTTCACATCCGTAAAACTCCCCGCAGTAAATCTATAAAAATAAATCCCGCTTGAATAATTTTCCGCATTCCACTCTACTGAATAACTTCCGGCGCTAACATTTTCACTAGCAAGTACTTCGACTTCATTTCCAAGTACGTCATATATTTTTAATGAAACATGACCTGACTTAGGGCAATGGAATTTTATAATTGTGTTTGGATTGAATGGATTGGGATAATTTTGAGAGAGCGAGAAATTTCCGGGAATTTCCGTAGACTGATTGTTTTCAATATTAATAATGACTCCGTATGTAATTCCTTCTATTACCGCTCCGGTTAAAGTTACACTATAACCAAAACCTGAAGATCCCAGGTATCCAAATTTTTCCACATATTTTTCTCTATTAACATCGAATGAAAAAGGATAAGGGTAAGAAGTGGAATTTCTCAAGAAAGTCGGATCGCCTAAAAAGTTATTGGAAATTGTTTTGCTTGTAACTACATTATTCCAATTACATATTTTAAAAATACTCCCAGTGTCCATATTAAAATCAATGATAAGAGAATTTCCATAATGATCTGAATTTATACATGACGGTTCATATTTAAGCCACTTTAAAGAAATGGAATCTATATATTCATAAGTAGCTGAAGAAGCTGTATTGTTTGTTATTAATTTCCAATATTTTAAACCGTTACTAAAGACAGTATCTTTTTCTACAGTTACAGTATAATAATATTTTCCCGGTAAATTATTTACAAAGTACTGAAATAAATTCCCGGTTTTAAAATGTGTAATAAAATTATTCGACTGATAATAAGCATGCGTAACTTTATAAAGACCGTCACTTGTACAGGCATATAAAGGAGAATTACTTCCGATATCTTTTGACAGCCCTAAGATTTTATTTGATCCGGGAAAAGCATTATTATATAGAGACCAGTCAACACCGGCATTTGTTGAAATAAATATTCCATTATCTGTCCCCGCATAAATTATATTCGGATTTTCTTCAGAAATCTGCAGATCTGTAAATTCAATACTCGGAGAAACATATATTATCTGCCAGCTCAATCCGTTGTCAGTCGATTTAAATAAGTATGCAGAATTTATTCCGTATAATGAATGATCATTATTATTAAAAAATATTTTATCAAATGACGGCGCTGCAGTATTCATAAAATCACTGCCCGAATTTGTACTTATCAGTAAATTATTCTTACCCGAAATATATATTATGTTTTTATCGAAAGGATTGCATTTTATAAACCCACCGTCAGAAAGTTTCTTTATATCCTGAAGTGTATCCGTAATTATCCATGTCTGTCCTTTATTTGTACTTTTTTGAAAAGCGTAATTGATCAGATCATAAGTACCGCATGTAAAAATAACCGAATCATTATTAGAGATTCCAAATCCTGTACAGTTTTTTATATCAATACTTCTGAAAGAAATGCCGCTGTTTGTAGAGAGCAGGGTAGTGTCATTGGAAATTGTATCACAGCTTATTCTTGAATTTAAAATTAATATCTGATCACTAAGATTAGAAACAGTAAAGGATTCTATCGGGACATTATATATTTTTGGGAAATTACAGAAACTGGTAAATCTTGGATTTAGCGCATTATTAAAAGGAATTATCAAAGAATTTGAATTTTTAACCAACTGATAATATATCCCGCCAAAAAAATTATTATTATATTCTGCATCTTCCTGTAAATAAATTCTTTTATCCGGACTATTTAACAGCTCAAAGGAATTGAATTGCCGTATTCCGATAATTGTATCTCTGTATATTGTTTCAACACCTGTCTGAGGGAATGAATTTTCGGCAGCTAAAATAAGTATGGCGATGATTATAATTTTGATCGTTTGCATATTACTCCTCCTGATCCTTTATATAAAGAAAATAATAATTATATAATTTTTTTTAATGTTAAGAATTCAATATTTAAAAACAAGCATGAAAATTAATCAGAATTAAATATTTTATGCTGTGCAATTTGCTCTATAAAAGACTTTCTATAAACAATCAGAATTTATAATTTCAAAAAGTTCTTTTTAATAATATATATCGGGGTGCTTTCTTTTGATAACTGAAGGCTGAGATGAAACCCGCGAACCTGCTACGGATAATGCCGGCGAAGGAAATGTAATTTTTTAAACGCTTAAATCTTTTTACCGGGTTCAAAAAGATTTAAGCGTTTTTTTATTTATTAAAAGCAAAATGAAAAAGTCTTACATGCAGTTTTTTATTCTGTGTATTTTAATTTTATTCTTTTCAAAAATTATTTTTGCACAGGTGAATACAGAAAAAGAAACATCGGATAATAAAGATTCAACTGAATACAAAACGGAAACTATTGATGTCGATGCTTTAAAGGGATTCAAAAGATTAACTCCGATTACATTTGAAAATATTAAGAGAGCAGAGATTGAAAAGAGGTACAGCGTGCAGGATATTCCGATGCTGCTAAACGGATATACAAGTATAAATTCATATTCAGAATCCGGATCATCAGTAGGTTATTCTTATCTTACACTCAGAGGTTTTGATCAGAGAAGACTTTCAATAATGATAAACGGCATTCCTCAAAATGATCCTGAAGATCATCAGGTATATTGGGTGGATATTTCTGATCTAGCTGCATCAGTTGAAAGTATTCAGATACAGCGTGGTATCGGATCAGCTTTATACGGATCGTCAGCAATCGGTGGATCTATAAATGTAGAGACCATAGATTTTTTTAAGAGGAAATTTCTGAATCTGACAGCAGGATTGGGAGATTTTAATACAAGTAAATATACTTTTGAATATTCATCCGGGAATGTAGAAAACGGATTTGGGTTTTACGGAAAGTTCACAAAATTATATACAGACGGTTACAGAGATCTATCATGGTCAGACCATCTCTCATATTTTTTAAGTGCAGGAAAAGTATTTGGAAATAATTCTGTGCTGAAGGTGAATCTGTTTGGTAGTCCGATTCAGAATCATATGGCATACTTAGGAGTTGACTATGCGGCACTAAACGGGGAGATCACGGGAGATATTTATAATGACAGAAAAATAAATTATCTGACCTATCCGGAAGAGACGGATAATTATTTTCAGCCCCATTATGAGATTGTATATAACCTTCAGGCAAATAAAAATTTATACATAACGAACACACTTAGTTATATAAATGGCAATGGATATTTCAACTCACTGTTTCCTGTAGATTACGGCTATGATTTTTCTTATTACAGACTGGATCCATTTTATGTTTCTGATACGACTACATTTAATTCTTCATATTACAGGAGAAATGATGACGGGACATTTTATTTTGATTCGACAAAGGGATATGAAATTGTAAGAAGTGATATGGTGACAAAGCTTACAGTTGACAATAATACATTCGGGTGGTTTCCGAAAGTTCAGATGACACACAGTCAGGGAAAAGGAAATCTGGTAATGGGAGGTGAGCTGAGATTTCACAATTCAGAGCATTACGGAGAAGTGGTTTTTGGTGAAGCACTTCCTCAGGGTACAGAACCGAATCATCAATATTATTATTATAATGGCGGAAAGAATACTTACTCAATTTTTGCAAATGAAGTTTTTAGTTTTACAAAACAACTCAATGGAATGTTAGGACTTCAGTATATACATCACACATATGAATTGAGTAATGACAAATTTAAGCCTTATGAGTTTTCAGTAGATTATGATTTTTTCACTCCGAGAGCCGGAGTGAATTATAATTTTACAAATAAGTTAAATGCATATATAAATTTTTCCCTGGCTAAGAGAGAGCCAAGATTAAAAGATATTTATGATGCGGAAGATCCGAACAGCGTGCCGAATTTCAGAATAGTGGATGCTGCAAACGGAATATATGAAGATGCACTGATTCAGCCAGAAAAGATGCAGGATCTGGAGATCGGATTTGGTTATGAGTCAGAAATATTGAAAGGAGGAATTAATTTTTATAATATGAATTTCGAAAATGAGATTGTAAATAATGGACAGCTTGATAACGTGGGACAGCCGATTGTTGGAAATGCAGGCAGTTCTGTACATAGAGGACTTGAAGTAGATTTTTTACTCAGACCATTTTTTGAAAAATACTATAATGGATTTACTATAGGTGGAAATCTGACATTGTCGGATAATTATTTTAATGAGTATACTGAAATACTTGGAGCGGATTCAGTTGGAAATATAATTTATGGAAACGACTATTCAGGAAATAAAATAATTCTGACACCTGATGTAATTGGAAATCTTTCTCTCGAATTTTATCCGTCGGCAGGTACAGGTGCATATTTCACAATGCAGTATATAGGCAAGCAGTATCTGGATAATTCGGAGAATGAAAGAAAAGACCCGTCTTTGCGGGATCAAGCCGGTTATGTAGATAAGTTTATAGATGCTTATACAGTATTCAATGCAGGAATTTCAGTTGATATGATGTCATTTTCAAAAAGTAAAAGTATTAAGAATATATTTTCAAAACTTCAACTGGATTTTAAAATAAATAATATATTTAATTCACTGTATGAGACATCGGGATATGTAAGCTACGGAGTACCGTACTGGTTACCGGCTGCTACTACAAATTATTATGCGGAGTTAAAGGTTGGATTTTGATAATTGGGAAAGTCTGGAAAGCATATATAGGAAAATATT
>DAORRV010000001.1:18517-36421 GCA_035443185.1 Ignavibacteria bacterium
TTCCGGTTTCATCTTTAATCTTCACCTGCAAAACTGTCAGGTTTCATTTCCACACTCCAAACCCACCAACTAATTCCGCATCATCCGGCTTCAGTTCACTTTATATTTTATATTTATACCCGCAGAAAGATTCGTCGTACCCGATGGAGTAAATATGCTCATTATATTATTCGTCCCAATATCGATCATCACAGGTCCGGTTTCTATTCCAAGACCGATACTTACTAATGTATTCTCAGCTCCTCCAAAAGTCAGTCCTGCTCTTGTAGAAATTATATCTCCTGCATTATACTCTGCTCCAAGTCCAAATCTAGGTTTAGTTGTACCTCCAAGATTATCTGTAATCCCCTGAATATAATCAAATGATATACTGCCAATTTCAAGTCCTGAAAGTTCTTTATCTTTTTTAGTATAAATTTTGTATGTCACGCCAAGTCTTGCTGTAGTTGGCAGACTGATACTGAAATCAGATACAGGTGTTTTCGTTGATTTTACAGCATCCTTAAGAGAATCGATCTGCTCCTGATTTGTTACATCGGTAATAATAAAATTTCCATTATTATAATATGTTGCATTGTTTGTATTCCATTTTATATATCCAATATCAGTTATACTCAATCCAACACTAAGTTTCCCCTGATCCGAAAACTTTTTTAAAATAAAATTAACTCCTGCATCAAATCCTAATCCGAATCCCGCATTTCCTGATGGAAATTTTATAGTGACATCATCTGTAAGCCCTGAATATAGAAATTCAGATTCACCTGTTGATTGTATAGTATTCTGTGAATTAGTTTGTATTGTAAGATTATTTTTTGTGGTCTCAAAATAATATATTCCGAACTGAGGTTTTACAGCCGCACCGATTGCTATGGTTTCGAATAAATTATTTCTTTTGATCTTTAATAATTTAGCAAAAGAAATGTTTAGCTGCCTTGTCCAGTAAACGTTGAGAGAATTATTCTCAAGATTATATAATCTGTCAGGTTCATTTCCATATAACCCCAATTCCCAAAAATCTTTTGTAAGCAAAAAATCCGAAACTATCCTGTCTTCAAGCGAGATACCTATAGTACCAATGTTTCCGTGATTATACAGAAAGGAAAGTAATTTTCCTGATGATGTCAAAGTGGATTTTTGATCACTTGCTGAATTTATAATATTTCGTTTATCAGATTCGGTCAGAGTAGTTGAGCTTCCGTCTGTGTTTTCTCCGAAGTAATCATTATAAAAATCCAATGAAAGATAATCACTGTTGGTTAGAAATTGAAAAGTTGTTAATACATTAAAATAAAATTTAGAATTATTACCACCTCTTTGGAAAACTATATTTGCAGGATTTTGATTAAAGGCATCTACATCGTATGAATTTGACACTGACGTTGAACCCATTGACAGACCTCTGACATCATACAATATCTGTGAATTAATACTGCTTGATGAAAGAATGAAAATTAAAGTGAGAAGTAAATTTTTGATATTGAAAACTGCTTTTATTTTTTCAATCAAAATCTAATCTGTATGAAAGTGTACCATATCCGGCTATACTAATTTTATCACCCGAACGTATTTTTACATTGTTAAACGGATCAGGTATATAATTTGGGTCTGTAAACAACTGATTCTCAAATATTATCTTACCCATACGTTTGATCTTTGATATATCAGTACTGTCTAACTCAGCACTGTATGAAGTAACTGTTGGTAGAGAAGAATATCCATCCGGACCTACTGATCCTGCATTAAATATAACTGATGAATCCTGATTATTACTTATCATTAATGTTATCGGAAGCAGTGGATTAAAATTTGAATCCAGCACCAAAACTTTCGCCACATTTTTTAATGGAATTCCATTTACAGAAGTTAAAGTGAAAATTAATTTTTTCGCCTTATCAAGATTATTTCTTTGTTCCTCATTATCTATACCCACATCTGCTGTATCTCTGAATATAACCGGCTTCGTAATACTGACATTTAAAGGTACCTGTAAGATCAGCTTTAATGAAAGACTGTCTGTATAATTGACAGCTCCTTCCTGATAATCAAAATTTAAAAAATCAGTTCTCTCGAGAAAGATTTTTTTAGGGATGTTGTTAATAAATTCAAGTATGTTGCTGTTATTTTCATTTATCGGATATGCAAGTGAATCATCTTTTTGAGGTAATGTAAGTGAAAAGATTGTATCAATTTTATCACCCGGCTCACCATACTTCAAATATTTTAATCTGACTCTGTGACCATTTTTATTTTCACCTACTAAAGAAATATTCCTGAAATCGACCTGATATAGTTCAGTAAATTTTTTTACGACAAAGAAATTTTTATCCGGAGTAATATTTGAAAAAGAAAGTTCTCCTTCCGGTACATCTGAACCAAATGGATCAAGTATTTCTTCAAAACTAACTCCTGTATTTAGCGGTTTCAAAATCCCTTGCATGCTCTTAATTGAATACTCCGACAATACATAACTGAATTTTACGGGCACTGGAACTGCGGAGTTAAATAATATTCTTATATAAAGCTGATTATCAGGTTTTTTATTTTTTATATAATGATCTGATAAATTTAAATTTATTGTTAAATTCTTTCCGGAGTTCACAGTTCCGTCTATTCTGACAGTATCATTACTGTTTTTTTGGAATAAATTTTTTATAGTTGCATCAAATGAATAATTGCTTTCAAGGTCATTATAAAATGTAAAGTTTAAATCTCCTGTCAGAAAATCCATACCGGTAACAAAGGTTGAATCATTTATTGTAATTATAGTATCAAGCTCTAATGTACTTGCAGAAGTAACGAATGTCTTTTTTATTCCGTCGAATTTGATATCCTCTCCAAAGATTCTTCTGTAATTTGATTCTCCGTAAATAAACAAAAGATTATTGTTGGAAGAATCTATTCCTATATTATTGCTTCTGTCAATAATGTCAAAAATGTTATAATTTTTTATAGTAAAAGGAATCCTCAGGTCAATGTCGTAATTTGGGAGTGCAGGAGATTTGATCTCACAACTGCAGAACAAAATTGAAATAATAAAAAAAGAAATAAATTTTGCGGTAAAAAATCTGATATGCATAAAGTAGATTGCAATATTGATTCTATAGCAATCTTTGAAAGTTAATAATTTTTTTTATTAATTTAGTTAAATATATTTGAAATTAAACTGAATTATTTAAATTCTCTATATAGCTCTGAATTTCAATTTATGATCTTAGAAAAGAAAAACCATTTTCACAAACATATAAAATTGCAATTTGACTTTCCAATGTAATAACGATAATTTACACCAGTAAGTCTTGATGAAACTCATAATATCAGAGACTTTGAAAATTGAAGATAAAAATCAATATAAACTTTAAATGAAATTGAATATATTAACACACCTAATAATAAATTAAACCAATCAAATAAAATGGCAGAAGATAAAGAATCAAAAATGAAATCTCTCGATTTAGCTCTCGAGCAGATACAGAAGGAATATGGCAAAGGTGCTATTATGAAACTCGGTGATAAGCCGATTTTAAAGCTTGCTTCGATCTCCACTGGTTCGATCTCTTTAGATGCAGCACTGGGAATTGGCGGCGTTCCAAGAGGCAGGATCCTCGAAATTTACGGACAGGAATCATCCGGTAAGACGACCATCTGTCTTCACATAATTGCTGAAGCTCAGAAAAATGGCGGTCTTGCAGCGTTCATTGATACAGAACATGCACTTGATACAGGATATGCTCAGAAGCTGGGTGTCGATGTCAATAATCTGCTGATTTCACAACCCGAATACGGTGAGCAGGCTCTTGAGATCTGCGAAACTCTGGTAAGAAGTAATTCTCTTGATGTTATAGTTGTCGATTCCGTTGCAGCTCTTACACCAAGAGCTGAGATCGAAGGTGAAATGGGTGACGCTGTAATGGGAATGCAGGCTAGGCTTATGTCTCAGGCATTGAGAAAATTAACTGCTGCAGTTTCAAAATCCAATGTTGTTCTTATTTTCACAAATCAGATGAGAGAAAAGATCGGTATTATGTTTGGTGATCCGAATACGACAACAGGCGGTAAAGCTCTTAAATTTTATGCATCTGTGAGAATGGAGATCAAAAGGATCGCTGCTATTAAAGACGGTACTGATGTGATCGGAAACAGAACAAGAGTCAAAGTGGTAAAAAATAAAGTCGCTCCGCCTTTTAAAGAAGTGGAATTTGATATTATTTATAATGAAGGAATTTCAAAGATCGGTGATCTAATCGACATGGCAGTGAATAAAGAAATAATTAAGAAATCCGGAGCGTGGTTTGCTTATGATGATAACAGAATGCAGGGCAGAGACGGTGTGAAAAAATTCATGCAGGAAGACCGAAAGACACTTATGAAATTATATGCTGAAGTAAAAAAATCTCTCGGTATTACAGATGATGCAGAAGAACCTACAAATGGTAAAGCTCCTCTGGCTGAGACGGTTACTGCTGATGAAGATTCATCTTCAAAAAAGAAATAATTAATTTGTGTGAATTATAATATACTGCTGATCTGAAAATGGTCAGCAGTTTTTTTTATGAAAATATCAGGAATAGAAAAACAGAAAAAAGACAAACAAAGATATAATATTCTGATAGATGGTGAGTTTTATACCGGGTTATATGAGGATACTATATTTAAATTTGGTTTGAGGATCGGAGATGAGATCAGTGAAAAGGATATTGAAGATATAAAAGACTATGATGAATTTAATTATGCAAAGACATGTGCATACAGATCACTTGCTTACAGACAGCGAAGTAAAAAGGAATTGATCACAAAACTCAAACAGAAAAAAATTTCTTTACCTGTTATTATGAAAGTAATAGATCTTCTCGAAGAACAGAAATATTTGAACGATGAGGACTTTGCTGAAAATTTTGTGAAAGAAAAAATTAAAAATAAACCATCAGGGAAAAGAACTCTGATATTCAAACTTCAAGAAAAAGGCATTAGCAAAGAGATCTCTGAAGACGTAACTGCTAAGAATTATTCAGCGGAAGATGAATATGCTGCTGCAGCAAAACTACTGACTAAATTTATAAAAAAGGGAAGGTTTAAAGATGATTATGATAAAAAATCTAAGTGCTTCAGACATTTAGTATCAAAAGGTTTTAACTTCGATACAGCCAACCGCCTGCTGTCTGAAACAGAGCTCTGAATTTATTGAAATACTTTATTCTATCCATTGAATACTACCTGACATTGCATACTTTAATTGTTTAAGTTATAGTACATCCTATTCTTAAAACCTAATCACTTACTTCTTTTAGGAACTTCAAAATTTCCGAAAACCGGAAATATCAGGACTTAAAATTTCCAATACAATTATGATAATTATCATATTCAGTATTGACCACTGTCATTAAGTAATTGTGTCGATTTTGCTTTATTATTAATAAAATGATGTATCATTTTTATTAATCTTTAAAATAAGTACAGTACAAGCATATGGAAAATATGATTTATTCAGAGTTTTCGAAATATGAAGAAGAACTTAAAGAAAGTTTCAGCCAAAAATACAGTTTACCTGATATTGAGATTGACCTTATTGTAAAAGATCTGCGGACAATAGTAATGCAGATGATCAAGTTAATGAGAGACGGTAAATCGGTTCATGAAAAATTCTTTTCGGATATAATACTGAATTCTGTAGATGCAATTATTGGCTTTGACAATAATTTGAAAATTTTCCTTTGGAACAAAGGCGCGGAGTTAATCTTTGGGTATTCAAAAAATGAAATTATGGGAAAAGAAATTTCTGAATTGGTTCCAGTTTATTTACAGGATAAAGGAGAGATTGAGTTCCTCGTAAAAGAAGTGGATCAAAAAGGATTTATTACAAATTATGAATCAGAAAGATTAACCAAGAAAGGTGAGATTATTAATGTCAGCATAACCAGGTTTACAATTTTTAATGAAAATAAGGAAAAGATCGGATCTGTAGGAACGGTCAGAGACATTACAACAATTAAAAATCTTGAAAAGGAACTGAGAGAAAAGGAAAAACTTGGACTTATTGGAGAAGTCGTTTCAAGTATTGCACACAGTCTGTCAAATCCATTAAACATAATTTCAGGTAATGCAGATTACCTCTTAATGGATAAAAGTGAAAATGATGAAGGGTATGAAGAACTGAAATGTATTCTTGATGAAACTATCAGGATCACAAAATCCATCAGGCATCTGTTAAATTTTTCCAGACCATTAAATATATCCCGTGAGAAAAACAACATTAATGATATAATTGAAAAAGCTGTTTCTGGCAATAAGTTTTTAATTAAAGACAAAAAGATCTCCTTCAGAAAAATCTTAAATCCCAATATCCCGGAGATCAACATTGACAAATCCGAGATAGAAGAGACTATTTGTAATATTTTAACTAATGCTGTACAGGCTATAAAAAATTCAGGCGAGATCACAATTAAAACAGGTTCATGTAACGATCATATCAATATCGAAATCTCTGACAATGGTGAAGGGATCCCAAAGGTAAACCTCGAGAAAATTTTTACTCCATTCTACTCATCCAAAGAATACGGCAAAGGAACAGGTCTTGGTCTTTCAATTGCCAAACGAATTATTGTTGAACACGGAGGAGAGATCTCTGCAACTTCAAAACCCGGTAAAGGTACAAAGTTTTTTATAAAACTACCTGTTAAATAAATTCGGATTACTTAATCTTACTGCTAATTCTTATAATTTATTTTGAAAATTATTTAGCCTGCTTAAATTAATTTTTAAGTAAAAACTCCAGGCAATTTATCACCTCTGACGACTTTGATTGGTCGTTCAAAAAAAGCGTTCTAAACAGTGTTGATTTAAATATCAATAATTTTGTTAAATAAACATTGATGATTCTGATTTAAATTTTTATTTTAAATTTACTTTCTAACAA
Source organism: Ignavibacteria bacterium (assembly GCA_035443185.1). GTDB lineage: Bacteria > Bacteroidota > Ignavibacteria > Tepidaquicellales > Tepidaquicellaceae > UBA2330. Next base: position 25,431 of record DAORRV010000001.1, read on the forward strand.
ACTGACTAAATATTTTTAAAATGAAAAAATTATATATTCTGATATTTGTAATTTTATTTTCAGATTTATCTTACTCACAAACAGGAAATTCTCCTTACCCGGTAATTTTTATTCACGGTCTGAATTCAGATGACATGACCTGGAATACAACTTTAAATCAACTCAGCAACACTTGGAATCTCAGTAGTAATAATACTTTCCATGCTGTGCTGAATGCCAGAGGAGGTGACACTACTGAATTTAGTCAGGATGTTATATTCCCTCTCAGAGATGTCAATGGTAATATAGTAAACTCAATTTCAAACTCGGATATATTTTCCATCAATTTCGGAAATTTCTGGAACAGAGATATTACAGACCCCAGAATTATTTTGTATAATAATTCAACACCCGGCAGTAATCAGAATGCAAGTAATCAGTCGGCAATTATCAAACAGGGCTATGCTTTGAAAATTATGATAGACTCAGTTCTTAATGTTACAGGTGCTGAGAAAGTCATACTGGCAGCGCATTCTATGGGCGGACTTGCGATCAGGGAATATCTGCAGAGAAGAGAAAATGGTTTTCATAAATGGTGGATCGATCCGAATGATACACTAAACGGACATAAAGTCGCAAAAGTAATTACTATCGGCTCTCCGCATCAGGGAACTAATGTAACTCTGCAGGTCGGTGGAATTGATTTTAACAGCGAAGCAATCAGAGATATGAGAAGTTCATTTTCAGGAAGTTCAGTCGCCGGGTATATCTTCGGGAATTTGGAATCTGCAGTGCCTTCAACATATTATAATAAAGATCAGAATTGTAACGGAACCGAAAATGATACAATAATAGGAATTAATTCAGGTACAATAGATAATGTAAATATGTCATTACCCGATAATATTCAGTACACCTGGATCATGTCAAACTATCTGGGACTTGGCACTGACCTCGCTGTTCCATACAGCAGTCAGGCAATTTATAACGGAAGTATTTTTGCTCCGCCAGTTGTTTCAGATACTATCAGGACAAATAAAAACCATATTCAGGAAACCAGTGACAGCAGATCTTTGATCAGAGCATTGGATGAACCGGACACAAAAGATTTTGCATATGACATTTCATTCAATAAAAGTTATGCCGGCTTTATTACTCTGCAGAGTAAAGTTATTACAGCAGATTCAGATTATTATAAACTAAAAACATTAACCGGCGGAAAAATTACTGTAACAATGAATTCAGTTAATGCAGGAGTTACAAATATTTCATTGCTCAATCAGGATGGCAGTATAATAGTTTCTAAAAATATTTCAAATTCTCCTGACAGTATTATTTATTTTTCACCACCTGGAGAATATTTTCTTAAAATTATAGGTAACAGTAATCAAAACCTAAATTTGAATTCATATAGTTTTAATACAGGTATTGTGCCGGCTGCCATGTTGAATCTGACTTTGGGTATAGAAGGATTTTGGGATGGAGTTTCACAAATTGAAGATACTGTGAGAGTTTATCTCACAAACAGTTTCTCGCCTTTTGAAATAAAGGACTCTGCATTTGTTGTTCTAAATTCTTCAGGAAACGGTTTGGTTAATTTTATTCATACACCAATCGGATATAATTATGTAAAGATCATTCACAGAAATGCTCTTGAATTATGGAGCAAAGTGCCGATGTCATTTACAGGCGGCATCATTACGGATTTTGATTTTACTTCAGATCAGGAACAGGCTTTCGGAAATAATCAGATCCTGAAATCAGGGAGGTGGTGCATCTACAGTGGTGATACAGATCATGACGGAATTATAGATGTGAGTGATCAGTCTGAAATTGATAATGATGTCTCAAATATTACTACAGGATATGTGAATTCTGACCTTACAGGTGATTCCTTTGTAGATCTGTCTGATGCTTCGATTGCTGATAATAACGGGTTTAATTTTGTAAGTGTAATAAAACCCTGATGATTAATTTTAAATTAAAAATGTTCAACGTTCAATATTTTTAAAATAAACATTGAACATTGAACATTGAACATAAACATTAAATTTTGAACAATTATTTATTCAGTATCATTTTTATCTGCGTAGAATAATTTCCTGAAGTAAGCTTTGCAATATAGACTCCACTTGAAAGTTCGCTGCCGTCAAATTCTGTTTCATAACTACCCGCATTTTGTTTTGAATTTACTAAAGTCTTTACTTCATTTCCAAGAATGTCATATACTTTGATCTTTACTTCGCTTGTGTTAGCAATACTATATCTGATCACAGTTTTAGGATTGAACGGATTTGGATAATTTTGCTCGAGTTTATAACTATCAGGAATTTCATTATTATTTGAAATGCCAACAAGCATATCTGAATTAATTCTTGTGACAGCAAAATTTCCCTGCAGACCTGTCGTCGGAGTATAACTGCTTTGCCAGCAGGCACTGAAGTCAGTTCCGTACCCTGGTATAGCAGTTCCGATTGCATCGACACTTCGTGAAGTACCTGTAAATCCGGTATGTCGAAGTTCAATTAGTAAATTACCGCTTTCATATATCCAACCGGAATCCAGTTCTATTTCCATACCAAATTCATTTGGAGTAGCTCCGCTTTTGAATGAAGCAGAATCAATAATCAATACACCTGACCTGACTAATGTTTGCGGTCCGACTACATTATTAACAAAAGTGAGACTTCTGTTAACCGGATCTACACATCCGCTTAAATAAACATCAAAGTTTGTAAATGTAACGGGAGTTGCCGGCCAGTCAGCAGTAGCTGAAACGGGAATTCTGAAAGTAAAAGAATTTATTCGAGAATTTATCAAAGCTGTGATCTGATTAGCATGAATAAGAAGCTGATAAGACCTTGGTGAATTTGCTAGTGGTCCTAAAAATGTAGCTGTACCGGGTAAATTTGAATATGCAGGCGGGACTACATTAAAATCTGAATTAGAAGTATTAATTGGATCAGGGTAACTATTGGAGTTGTTAAAAATAATTAAAGCAAAACAAAAAAATATTAATAAAGAAATTTTGTGAAAATTTTTCATGATCTCCTCCGTACTTGTTTAATTAATAAAAATTTTTATAATCTGATTTTACTTAAAATAATTAATAGTTAATCAATGTTCAATATTTAATTTTAATAAATAATTGTATATGCGAATTTATTTTATTTACTATGTTATTTATTTTGAGATGAATTCAATTCCAGCAATTAAAAAACTAACTATGGAAAAACCTCGTCCGTTATGTTAGCTAAGAAAAAAACAGAAAGAACTTGTAAATGCAAATGTTGCACACAATGAAGGACTTTCAAAATCGGATCGAGTAGCATTCTGGATAACTGATCATGTAAGCAGTAAGGGATTTTTATATTTCTTCTAGTATGGACTGCTCTATGGCTGGGCTATAATATACATGCACCAATTGTACTTTATGTACCGGCATTTGATCCTGCATTTGTATTGCGGCTTTTCATTTCAAATATGAATCAGATATTTTTAATGCCTCTGATAATGGTCGGACAGAATCTGCAGGGCAAAACATTCAGATGCCAGAGCAGAACCTGATTATGAGATCAATCAAAATCGGAACGTGAGATCGAAGCAATACTTCAGCATGTTAGAAAATCAAAATGAGCTTATAATGAAAATTCTAAAGCATGTTGATGCAAAGACATAACGGGTTTTAAAAAAATGGATTTAGAATTTAAGAATAAAAGAAAAAAATTGCAAAAAATTATCTTTTTGTCTTAATTTATTCTTAAATATTTATTGCAAAAGAGTTAAAAAATATTAAAAGAAGCAGTTTGTTTTTTTTGTATTTTATTTCGAAGTTAAATCTGTAAATATTTTATATTACATATAGTTAGGTGAAAAAATACTTAATATTTCTCTAACAATTTAGTTTGAAAATTGGTATATTTCAATTGGAAATATTCTAAATAATATGTAATTGTTTACACTTCTTACTGAATAACAATTTCATTTTATAAAGCATAATAAGTAATAAATATTTTCAAAAAATATTTTTATATTTCTCAATATGTGTCTGTCAAGATTAAAAAATAAGCAAAGTTTAAAATTGTATTCAATATATGCTGAATAAAGAATTATATGCCAGGGATATTTCGGGTGATGTAGTACTGTTGAAAAAAATTTCTACCGGGGATACAGAGTCATTAAGAAAATTATATAATCAGTATTCAGATTATTTGTTTAAAATTGTTTTTTATATTTTAAAAAATGAATCTGATGCAGAGGATACTTTACAGGAAGTATTTATGCAGATCTGGGAGCATTCAGAAAAATACGATGAAAAATTAGGTTCACCGATATCTTGGATAGTAAGAGTAACAAGAAATAAATCAATCGACAAATTAAGAAGTAAAGGTTATAGAGAAAGAGAAAATCAATTTGATATAGACAGGTTTTACAATTTAAGTTCAGATGAACCCAGTGAAAATCCGGATTCAGTAATGACAATTAATTCTACAAGTGAACAAATTAAATCTGCTATCGACACTTTGTCTGACATTCAAAAGGAACTTCTTGAATTTACATATTTCAGAGGCTTTTCTCAAAGTGAGCTGGCTGAACATTTTGAACTTCCTCTTGGTACAGTAAAGACTTGTATCAGAACTGCTATGATAAAGTTAAGAGATAAACTAAAACATTTAATTAATTAAAAATGGAAAATAATAATAATATAATTGACGATCATATAATTTTCAGATCACTTGGAATGGAATTTGGAGAAATTGATTCCGATTCAGGAGTAAATGAAAATAACGATCAAATACAAAAAATCAGGGAATATAATGAAATTGCATCCTTGATTCCTTCTGTGCTGAACGATGTAAATTTCAGCAATACTTTTACTTCGAAAAAAAAAGAAAGCATCTTTGAAAATGTTTTGTCAGAGATAGACAGAAAATCAAAATTAGAAAAAAAGCATGAGAATTTTAGTTTTGTTTTTGACAATAATTCAGAGTGGATCAACTATCCGATAAAAGGTATAAAATTTAAACCATTATCTTTAAACAAAGAAAAAAATTATTTGATGCTTCTATTAAAAGCAGAAGCCGGATGTCAGTATCCATCTCATCATCACAGCGGTGCTGAAGAATGTTACGTTATAGAAGGTGATCTTTGTGCCGAAGGAAAAGTACTTGGTCCAGGAGATTTTCATCATGCAGAAGGAGACAGCGATCATAAATCATTATTTACCAAAAACGGATGTACGCTATTAATTGTAGCTGATCCTGAAGATTATACATAAATATTTAGTAGTTAATATTTAGTAGTCAATATTTAATAGTTAATATTTAGTAGTTAATATAAAACACCCATCACTATTTTTCACTTGTCCTGCCCGGACAATTTTAAATCAAAAAAATTTAGCAATAAAGATTTGTATTAAACGAAGGTGATTATTCTGAAATCAGAATAATATCTTTTAGGTGAGTATTATTTACTGGAAAATTCTTTCGGCTGCCCAGTAGAATGCAATCAGTGCAATGATAAGTGAGCCCGGAATCAATATCCTTTTTCTGTACCAGCTCTCCGCTCTGAACCAAATCCCGACTGTAATAAATGCGGCTAAAACTACCGCGATCTGTCCGAATTCTACTCCAATATTAAATGAGATAAGAGCATTTAAAAATTGTTCTTTTGGGAGTCCAAGGTCTTTTAAGACATCTGCAAATCCAAGTCCGTGAATTAGTCCAAATAAAAATATAACAGTAATTCTGAATGAATTTAATTTCCTTGAATAAATATTTTCTATTGCAATAAATACAATCGATAAAGCTATGATAGGCTCTACAATAAATCCGGGAATATTAACAATATTAAAAACAGCAAGTGAGAGCGTAATCGAATGAGCAATTGTAAATACAGATATCTGTATCAGAAGTGGTTTTAATGACGGGCTGAGGAGAAATAATCCGAGTATAAAAAGTATATGATCCAGACCGTAGGGAATAATGTGAGTAAATCCAAGCTGAACATAAACCCAGCCGGTATCAATTGTTGACATATTTGCCAGGTCATGTATCGGATGTGAAAAAACAATTCCAGGTAGACTGAACAAAGCCATTAAAGCGGTAATAAATATTATATAAATATTTTTGTTTAAGATGTAATTTATATTAAACATTGAAGTAATTTTAATTTTGAACATAAAGTGATTCATAGAACGGATTTATATTTAATGCAAATTTCAGATATTCATTTGCCTCTGAATGTTTACCGGTTTTTTCGAAAATTTTCCCTGCATGATAATATAAAAGTGGATCTTTTGTACCAAGACGAAGTGCCTGACTGATGTAATTTTCTGCTGCATTTGTATTACCGGATTTAAAAGCTGTCCATGCAGCTGCGTGAAAAGTCTTTATGCATCGTGAACCTTCCTGCAGAGATATTTCTGAAATTTCAAAAGACTCATCCACCCTGATTCCATGATCAGCATTAAAAAGAGCCAGCTCAAGATCAGTTTCGACTCCATTTTGTTTGTAAAAAGTAATTAAGAATTTTACTTTGTTATAGGCTTCTTCAGCATTTTCAATCTCCCCGTTTAAAGTATAAGCATCACCAAGAGAGATCAGAAATTCAGGAACAGAATTTTTTTGAACAGCTTTATTATACAGTTCAATAGCCTCACTATATTTATTATAATGCATTTTTATTTTAGCCATTCCTGCATATGCATATGAATATTCAGGATAAGCAAAAATTATCTCCTGAAACAATTCAGATGCAGTGTCAGTGTTTCCTGCATTATACATAAGATTAGCAAGCTGATATTTACACCAGACAGTGTTTTCCGCAACCGGTGAACCTGCATTAACAGCGGATCTCATTGCTTCTATAGATCCTTCAGTGTCACCGAATAATTCTCTGACATAAGAAATTCTAGAATAGGAACTAAGATCAGGTCTAAGATCAACCATTTTCTGAAGACTGATAATGGCTTCGTCATACATTCCAAGTTCAACCTGAGCATCAACTAACACACCATATGAATAAGCACTGTATGGATTTTGAGTAAGTGATTTTTCTGAAAGTTCAAGTGCTTCCCTGAAGTGATGACGGGATAGTTTAACTGAACCGAGCTCTGCATAAGCCAGAAAATTTTCCTGTTGCAGATCTAAGGATCTGTTCAATACATTTTCAGCAGATGCATAGTATTCTGGATCGTTTGTTTCACGGGCTTTTTGGATATAAGCAGCACCGAGTTTGTTTAGGATGTTTGTATTTTCAGGAGCTTCTGTCAACTGTTCCTTTAAAATAGAAATGTATCTGTCAGCGGAAGAGTTAGTATTGCTGATATAATTAATATCATTATCATAAATACCCTGTGGCGAAACAGTCTGTTCAGTGTTTTTGTCAAAGACTTTCCAGGTAATTAATGATAAGACAATTATTACAGAGGATATTATAAATATTTTTTTCATATGTAAAAAAATTAAAAAGCAGTCTGTCTTACAGGGACAGACTGCATATTAGAATTATTTTAAGAGCAACATTTTCTTTGAATCTACTCCTGAGGAAGTTACAAGCTTTACAAAATATGTACCGGAAGCTACTGCAACGCCGTTATTATTCATTCCATCCCACACTACTACTCTTTCGCCTGGTGCAAGCTTTTCACTTACAAGAGTTCTGACTTCTTTTCCAAGAATATCATAGATCCTGATGTCAACATTATCAGCCTTGAGCAGATTATATTTTATGTTAGTCGAAGGATTAAATGGATTTGGATAATTTTGTATCAATCCGAATTTTTCGGGGTTAATATTTTGATTGCTGTTTGCAGCTATAGAAACAATTGTACCGTGACTGTTTTCATAACCTTCGCTTGGGATAGCCAGATATGGAAAAGCTGAAGCAAAGGATTTATCATTTCTCTGTACAGCATCCCCGAGCTGAGCATTTATACCGGTACTAAACGGAGGTCCTAATAACACACCGCCGACCACTCTAAGAGCTATGTCAATTACATCATCTTTAAGTCGTCTTCCATTTGGGAATCCGGCAACATCGCCGTCTATTACACCAAGCCTGTTCTCATTTTCAAAAGCAACAGGAGGAATACCAAGATTAATTCTTAATTGCTCTGAAGGAGTTCTTGTATCCTGAGGTCTTTGAGTAAGTCCCGGGACACCTGTTAAAAAAACTGCAACGAGATCAGTTCTGTTTGTAGTAGGAATATCATCAGTTACAGGATAGAGTGAGTTAATGATACCTGCAAGTTCAGGTGAAGTAACATAATTAAGAAACTGAACATCGTCTACCGGCTTTGAAGCATTCCATTTATCTTTTTGACTTAGAGGAAGTACAACTTCATTCACCAATGGCATACCAAGTCTTGAAACACCGACCCAGTTTCCGCTACCGGTTCTTGTACCATTGCTGTTTATTACAGTTGTAGCTTTTCTGCTGGCAGTAGCCCATACACCTACGATAGCATTGGAATCATTCTGATTAGGATTTGGACTACCGTTTCTTGTAACCTGTGCGATTGGGACTTTGATCGAGATTGAGTGAACATTATATCCGGCAAGAGCATCTTTACCGCCGCCACCGTTACCAGGAGCACCCGGTCTTATTTTCAAAAGATCAAATGCTGCACCAAGATCGACAAAGAAAGGATCATCTGTCGGACCGGCAAAAACTTTTCCGCCGGAGCTAGGAAGATCTCTTACACCTTCTGACATGAGTCCTGCATAGTTTGGCATTGAAGAAGGTCCGGCATAATTTGGATCATTGTGAGAATTTCCACCAACATAGTTAGGTGTGACAGGCAGTGGAGATGAAGTCCACTCGGTAACTCCGTTAACAACTCTCTTTACTGTGTAGGTTTGTTTTACATTCAGATCAGGATCCCCTAAGGTAGAGACTTCACCAGTGTTATAAAGGAATGTATTTCCATTTCCTACTAAGTCTGTAAATTCAAACTGATAACTTATGTGATCAATTCTGTCTCCGACGTTATCAATTTTAATTTCATACAAAACATCAGTACCGAACTTATGGAAATTAGGACCGCCGGCCGGTTCCTCAAGAGGATTATAACAAGCGATCAGGCAGACCATTCCGGGATCATCAGCCGGTCTGAATGCATAGACATCTGTATTGTCCGCTACTGGATCTGTAGAAATGATCGGTGCTTCCCTGTGACTGGAAGCGTCTGTCCATTGTGACAGACTAAAGAGTGCAGTGCAAACTGCAAGTACTCCAAACAAAGAGTATAAAAATTTTTTTTTCAACATTTCAGTTTCCTTTTCTTTTAATTATTAATTATTATTGTTTGTGTTCATATTTAACAACGAAATAAAAAATTGATTGGATTTAATAAAGAATGTAAAAAAATCAGAGTGGAATTATCGGAAAAAAATATTCCGCATACTTTTCAGTTGTAATGCAATATATATGATACTGGTCATAGCGGATTATAGTAAGTTTTATTAGTTTCCGTTTATTAATGAATTCAAATAACGGAAAATATTATAAAAAAATCTTTTTATATTATTGCCGTTCTGATTTTTTTTGTGACAGGTGTTTCCAGATCACAGATCCATTCAGAAAAAGGCAGTTTTTTATGTTCAGAAAAAAATCTTCTTCAGATTACAATCTGTTCAACCCCGACTTTTGAGGCACAGAATTTTTCTGAAACCAGGAAAATGATCCTAGTAAAATAATTTTTGTAATTAACCCTCGTCAGAGTTCATTTGATTTTTAAGAACTCTGATGAGAGGTTGATATTTTATGATTCATTTCAAATCAGAAAACTAATAATTAAGAAATTGAATGGGTAATAATTTCCGTAATGTGTAATAAACCCACAGTTATATTTTTTACATTGAAAAACGAATAGAAATAGCACTTTTAAACGGTATAAGAATTGAAGTTAAATTCAACATAATTTAAAAACTTAAACAATAGAAAAATGAAAAAAGCATTTCTAATTTCAATAGTTACGTTTGTGATAATACTAACAAACAGTATATTGGTTTATACATATGAAGACGGGATAACAGGAAGGACAAAAAAGACCAGTGCAAATGGATGTTCATGTCATTCTATGAATACAAATATAACTGGAGTTTTTTCCGGACCTGATACAGTATCTGCAGGTGAGACAGTGGTTTATAGTTTTACAATAAACAGATCCGGCTCCGGAGCCGGTGGGGGAGCAGATATTTCTACACGACTTGGTGCGCTTGGAGTAGGTCCCGGAGCTTCTTATCTCAGAATTCAAAACGGAGAACTGACTCATCAGAGTCCATTGAACTTATCCGGAGGAAGCTTTACAGGACAGTTCAATTATACTGCACCATCTTCACCGGGAACTGATACTTTATGGATCAGTTCTGCTGTAGGGTATCAAAACGGCTGGAACTGGGGTACAGAAAAAAGAATAGTAGTAAAAAATCTTGTTGGAATTAATAATTTAAACAATCCTGTCTATTATAAATTATATCAGAATTTTCCAAATCCGTTCAATCCTTCGACTAACATAAGATTTGAAATACCTAAGTCAGAATTTGTCAGTTTGAAAATATTTGATATAACGGGAAAAGAAATTTCTTCTCTTGTTAATGAAAATCTTCAGGCAGGCGTTTACAATATCAGATTTGATCTTAACAATTCAATTTATCATCAGTTGACAAGCGGAATTTATTATTACATCTTAAAGACTGAGAATTTTACTGAGACGAAGAAAATGATGCTTGTCAAGTAAATTATAAATTGTAAATTGTAAATTTTTATGCGCAATGTTGATACAGGCTATAGCCTGTATCAACCATAGACTGTATCAACAGGCATTTTTATAAATTGCTACCCATCTTTTATTAAAGTAAATTAATAATATTTTATAAGCCGATTTTTTTTATAATGGATAAAATTAGCGAACTTCTTTCACACAAAGAATTTACTTCAGAATGGGAAAAGTCAAATAAAGATATCAATGCCGCTAAGCTGCTGACTTTAAGGCAGGTTGAAAAATT
>DAORRV010000001.1:36521-107992 GCA_035443185.1 Ignavibacteria bacterium
ATGGAATATCAAAGAGAAAAGGACAGAAGAAATAATTTAATGATATTTTTATAAATTTATTTTAATAAAACCATACGCTTAGTTTCAGAAAATATTTAGGTTTGCATCCGGATGTATCAGATAATTAATGTAAAGTTAACCCCCGATTGAATTAAAAGCAAAGAATTATTTTTGCGTTTAGAGGGGAATTATTTTTGAAAAATGGTCAATAAAGTTTTGTAAAATATTGATTATGAGCCGGAAACAAAGAAAAAAGGTGGTTTTATCCCGGAAAGGATTTGCTGATTGTGCGGGAAAGAGCAATTTCAAATTACGAATTTCAAATTTCAAATAGTGAAAAAGTGTGGGATTATGAGTAACAAGTTTCAAGTATCGAATATTGAATTCTAAAATATTTATTTGAAATTCTTAATTTGAAATTCGTAATTATTACTTTATGTCTTTTACCTCAGAGATCTCAAGTTCATAAAACTCATCTCCTTTTTTCAATTTATAGGTGATTCTTTTTTTCCCTTTAGTATTGTCTTCAGCGAGGTCGGAAGATTTATAAACAGGAAATTCTCTTATGATATTTTTTCCGGAAAAATAGATTGAATCATTACCCAGGTAGCCTGCCAAGTTTTCATCTTTTTGATATTCCTCTGTAGAAGTGTCAAATGCTTTTATTTCGGCAAGGGCAGTATCACCATTGGAAGCAGCTCCGAAAATATTGAGGAAAGATTCAGATCCTGTAGATTTTGTAATAATATATAATTCCTCGAAACCGTCTCCATCTATATCTGCAATGAGCGAGTTATGCATTGGATTTTTTAAAGGAAAAGACAAAGTGTCTTTGAAATTATTAAATCCAGATCCAGTAACATAGTAATTGCTTACACTTTCAGTTGGTTTAGATTCGATAATTATAAACTTTTTACCTGTTTTGGTTTCATGCTCTTTGTAAACTATTAAAGTAGTATCTTCCTTAACTATCATTTCCACTGAATCTTTTTTTACAAGGATCTCAGGTTTCTTTTCTTCTCCGCAGGAAATAAAAATCAGAGAAAAAACAATATAAAGTATAAATATTTTTATCATAAGTAATTAATTTTTTTGAATAAAATAAGAAAATTATTTCTATGATAAAATTCAATTTACCTTTATAAACTGCACAGATAGGTATTAGGACATTGAGGAATTATTCCCTAAACATTCAGAATGATTTTATATATTTTTGAACTTATGGAAAATGAATTTAAAATATTAGTTGTAGATGACGAGCCGAATTCTACGAAACTTATGCGAAAGATCCTTTCGGCAGGCGGGTATAAAGCTGAGGAGGAGAACAACAGTGTAAAAGCCAAAGAAAAAATTTCCACCGGTGATTATGATCTGGTAATATCAGACCTTCAGATGCCGGAAGTATCCGGACTTGATCTGCTGAGATCGAAACCTTCGGATACTAATTTTATAATGGTTACGGGATTCGGATCGGTGGATTCGGCAGTAGAGTCGATGAAGAGCGGTGCTTTTGATTATCTGAGCAAGCCATTTAATATAGATGAATTTAAGATCAAAGTTAAAAAAGCTTTAGACAATATTAAGCTGAATCAACGTCTCAAAGATCTGAAGAATGAGATAGATAAGAATCACAACTTTGGTAATATGATAGGAAGAAGTCGAAAGATGAAGAGTGTATTTGAGATGATAAAAAATGTATCTGAGACTAATGTAAATGTTTTGGTGGAAGGACAGAGCGGCACAGGAAAGGAACTTGTATCGAGGGCTATTCACAATAACAGTCTCCGAAAAGATAATCCATTCATAGCGATCAACTGCAGTGCGATTCCCGAAAATTTATTAGAGAGTGAACTCTTTGGACATACCAAAGGCGCATTTACCGGTGCGACTGAAAATCAAAAGGGAGTATTTGAACAGGCCAATGGCGGGACATTGCTTTTGGATGAGATCGCAGAAATGCCTTTTCATCTGCAGTCAAAACTTTTGCGTGTGATCGAGAACTGGGAAATAAAACCTATTGGCAGTGACAAAATTAAAAAGGTAGATGTCAGACTGATCTCAGCAACTAATCAGAATATAAATGAACTGATACTTGAAAAGAAATTCAGAGAGGATCTTTATTACAGAATATCAACAGTGACAATAGTAATGCCTGCTCTTACTGAAAGGAAGGATGACATTCCGCTTTTGACGGATCACATTTTGAAAAAACTTTCTGTAAGATATGATAAAAATTATTCAATAGATGCCGATGCACTTGAACTGCTGATGAATCATAACTGGAAGGGAAATATACGTGAGCTTGAAAATATGCTGGAAAGAACTGCTCTCAGTTCTGCCGATAATGTTATTAAAAAAAGCGATTTCAGGATCTCAGACAGCGGAGGCGGAAATATGAACGACAGTATTTCAAATATCACTGGCGGTCTGAAGGAGCTTGAAAAAATTTACATCAGTAAAATACTTGATGAAAATAAATGGAATAAACTTAAAGTATCTCAGATATTGGGAATTGATCGCAAGACGCTGTATAAAAAAATCAGAGAATATAATCTTGAATAGACAATTTTATTCAAATTAACTTCAAATTTGTTTCACCAACATCTAAAATCCTGCTGATTCCTGTCAATCCCGCAGAAAATTTTTACATATCCCCGACTGTTTAACATTAGTTCAAAATTCTACATTGTCGATAATTTCCCCATAAAAATGGTACATAATCTCACTTTTTCCAAATACACTTCGTTTTTAGTTTAAAATTAATAGAAATTTCACGTTTCGGTGGCACATTTATTGACATAATATTAATGAATTTAAGTGTCCGAAATTGATGAAAAGAATAATTCACATAATTTGTATAGATGACAGTATTTGTCAGATGATTCAAAAGACTTTGAGATCAAAGGGATATGAAGTATCAATTTCAGACGGAAATAAACTTTCTGTAAAGAATATCATCGAATTGAGTCATGATATTGAATGCTTTGTGATAGATTCAGGGATTGATGAAGGCTTGTTTTCAAATTTGAAATTAAAATTTTGTAATTCTTCATACATTTTTTTACCATCATTAAATAAAGACAGTAAAAAAATCAACGGAGATTATAGTAATATATCCGAGCCTTTAAAATTGAGTGAATTATTTCAGACATTGGACAGTGTATTTAAAGAAAAAGAGATTGAAAATTAATATAAAATATATCGCGGCGTTTTTAATTTCATTATGTCTGATAATTTTCATTTCGATCTCTGCGGTAGAATATACAACCAGTAAGTCCAAAGATATCGATGATTGCCTGGCTTGCCATGAGGATAGTGAACTCCAAATGGAATCAGGCACTAAACAAATATCAGTTTTTGTAAATCCTGAACTTTATAAGAAATCTGTTCATGGAAGTGCTGAATGTTCAGACTGTCATTTGAATTATAATCCTGACGAGATACCACATTCAAAAAACAGTAAAGCTGTAGAATGCAGCACCTGCCATGATGATCTGAAAGGAATTGAGCATAGTGTTCATGCAAAGACAGAGTGTGTTGATTGTCACGGCAAGCATGACATAATGCCGGTTAAGGAAACTCAAGCTGAGAGTTCTGCAAATTGTCTGAGTTGTCATAAGAAAAAATCAATTACTCAATTCAGTTCGAGTATACATTCAAAAAAAGGAGTGAAATGTAATGACTGTCACGGAGACGGACATCAGGTAAAAAAGATTTCAAGAAATCAGATAACAGATTTATGTGGAAAGTGTCATAACGACAGTAAGATGAATTTCAAAGGAAGTATTCACCATTCTGCAATAAAGGATGGAAATAAGAACACTCCTGTCTGCACTGACTGTCACGGTTCGCATAAGATAGTGACAAGCAAATTCAAGATAGAATCTGAAGCATGTATGAAATGTCATTTGGATGAAAAACTTTTTCCGGGCGAGGAAACCGGATCGGCAAAGTTTGTCGCGCAATATAAAACAAGTGTGCATGCATCAATCGGGAAAGGCGGTATGGAATCTGCCGGCTGTACGGATTGTCACGGAGATCACATGATCCAGAGTCCGGATGATCCGAAGTCTTCGACAAAGAGAGCGCAGCTTGTCGAGACCTGCGGTAAATGTCATGCTGATGTTGTTGCGAATTTTAAAAAATCTAAACACGGAAAAGAACTTATTAATAATAATAAAGATGCGCCAACTTGTTCTGACTGTCATGGCGAACATAATATACAGGCAACACTTTTATCCGATGAATTTTCAAAGCTGAACATTGCAAATAAATGTATTAGCTGTCACGAAAAAAGTAAACTTGCTGAAAAAACTAAGGAAGGTAATGATGAAATGGTAATTGATTTTAAAAACAGCGTACATTATAAAGCATTATTAAAAGGGGACATGAGTTCGGCGACATGTTCAGACTGTCATGGCGCACATGAGATGGATAAGCCAGACGATCCGCATTCAAGGGTAAACAGAAATAATATTGTTTCTACTTGCGGACAGTCAAACTGTCACAGCAGTGAATTAGCGGAATACAGCGGGAGCGTTCATGATATTTCACAGAGTGAAAAGGAAAACCCGAATGTACCGACTTGCAATACTTGTCACGGCAATCACATAATTCTTAAAGCTGATGAAAAGGAAAACAAACTTTCATATTCAAAAGGAATTGTTCAGACTTGTTCCGATTGTCACGATTCGAGAGTAATAAATGAAAAGTATGACATAAAGACAAAACAGGTAGAGACGTTTAAGGAAAGCATACACGGAATATACATTCAGTTTGGAGATGAGAAAGCTGCAAACTGCGCGAGTTGTCACGGAACTCACAATATCCGCAGGGAAGATGATCCGCAATCAAGTATACATCAATCAAACATTTCAAAGACATGCGGGCAGACAGATTGTCATCCGAATGCGAGCGTTAATTTTGTAAAAGGAAAAATACACCTAGATCCAAAGTCGAAGGATTCGGGATTTATATATTATGTTAGTACATTCTTCAAATATTTTACGTTCACAATTTTATTTTCTCTTTTCTTATACATAGTCCTAGATTTGAGAAGTAAAATACGAGAAAGGAAAAGACCGAAATCAGAAAATAATGATGAATAGTTCTGGATCAAATATTGAGACAAATTCAACAGAATTTCAAAGGTTCGGATTAAATATCCGGTTACAGCATATTATATTAATGGTATGTACAATTCTATTGATAATATCCGGACTGCCTTTGAAATTTTATACAACGGACTGGGCAAAGTCTGTTATAAATTTGCTTGGAGGAACTGACGGAGCAAGGAAGGTACACCATTTTGCTGCTCTTGGACTGATAGTAATTGGGATTTACCATTTATTATTTTCGATAATAAACAGGTCAGGAAGAAGAGACTTTATGCTGCTGATCCCGGGGAAAAAAGATATGAATGATTTTTTTCATCAGCTGCAGTATTTCTTTGGTAAAAAAAAGTACAAGCCGAAATTCGGAAGATTCAGTTTCATAGAGAAATTTGATTACTGGGCTGTGTACTGGGGATTTATTATAATGATCGGTTCAGGGATAATAATGTGGATGTTTCAGGGGAAATTCTATCCCATGTTTTTCGGGGAAGTGGATATATCTTTTACATCTGGAATAGTGGATAATTATGTGCATGCGATATCTCGTGAAGCTCACAGTGATGAAGCATTGCTTGCTACACTTGCAATTTTGATCTGGCATTTTTATAATGTACATTTTAATCCTGATAAATTTCCGGGAAGCAAGGTTTGGTTCAGCGGAAAAATGACTAGAAAAGAAATGGAGGAAGAACATCCACTGGAACTTGAGGAAATTGAAAACAGACTGAATAAAAAAGAAATGAATATTGAGAAAGACGGAACTGTAGTGAGTGAAACAGAACAAACTGAAGTAGATACAAAAGTTTCAGATGTAATTAAGCCTGACACAAAACCGGACAATGTTTCAAATGATATATCAGATCAGAAAAACAATATAACTGACAGCAGCGATGGTAACGCAAAAAGTAATGACAAAACATCCGGGACCAAAGATCCAGATAATGAAAAAAGTAATAAAGTTAAATAATTTTTTTAATCAAGTACTGAAAAATAAAATTTACTTTAAAATATTTTAAAAAATAAATCAATAAAAAAATGAAAAAGATATCGTTCATTTTGTTGCTTACAGCAGTATTTGCTGTCATAGCAATTTTAATTAACATCGAAATTACAAAATCGCAGCCGCAGTCCCAGGCGAAGTATGTAGGAGTGACGACTTGCTTAGGCGCCTGTCATAAAAGCGAGAAACAGGGTAATCAGCTTGAAATCTGGAAAAATTCAAAACATTCCCAGGCATTCAAATCCCTTCAGACACCATTTGCTGACAGCATCGCAAATGCTAAAGGACATTCAACAGCAGCAGCAGAAACACCTGAATGCGTAGTATGTCATGTACTTGGAAGAGAAATGATGCCGGAAGCATTAGAAGTCACGTTTGATAAAACAGAAGGTGTACAGTGCGAATCATGCCATGGACCCGGTTCTGAATACAAAAAACTTTCGATAATGAAAGATAAGCAGAAATCAATTGATGCTGGTCTTATTGTTCATACCGATGGTGAAAATTTTTGTACAAATTGTCATAATTCAAACTCTCCAACTTTCGTTGAGTTTAATTATGCTGAAATGTGGGATAAAATAAAGCATCCAAAACCGGCAGGAGTAGAGTAAATTTTACTCTGACTTGTATTGGGTTTTTTATAAAAAATGGAAATAGCTTTTCATTAATAAAATAGGTATGCACAATATGAAGTATTTAATTTTGCTTATTATTCCGATGGTCATTCTGATAAATATTTTATCAGGATCAGAAAACATATCAAAGGAAAAGTATAAGTATGTAGGAGTAAATTCATGTGTCAGCTCATGTCACAAATCTGAATCACAGGGAAATCAGGAAAAGATCTGGAGTGAATCAAAACATTCAAAAGCTTTTGAAACGCTTCAGACAATTCGTGCTGACAGTATTGCATTATCAAAAGGCTTTAACACTCCTGCGGTTGAGACACCTGAATGTGTAAAATGCCATACAACAGGAAGTATTACTGATGTAAGTGAGTTTCAGGAAACATTTGATATAACGCAGGGTGTGCAGTGTGAAAGTTGTCACGGACCCGGATCAGAATACAAATCTCTTTCAGTGATGAAAGATAAAGAGAGAGCATTTTCATTAGGTCTTATAATTCATAATGAAAAGGAAAAATTTTGTATTCAATGTCACAACACGGAAAGCCCAACATATTTTCAATTTGATTATGAGCCGATGTGGGAAATGATTGCTCACCCGACACCAAAAAATATTGATTCTGAAAATGAATCAGAAACAGATTAAGAAAATGAACAGGAAAATATTATGAAAACTTATTACGCTTTGAAACCGCTTATAATTTTAATGCTGTTGACATGTACTTTTTCTGTAAATGCTCAGTCTCTGAATTTAAGATTAAGTGCACAGGTTTACGGATGGCAGAGAGCAGACAGCATCGGCAGTACTAATAAAACCAGTCATCTCAGAAGTTATGAGAATATTCTAATGGAGGTCAGACAGGATAAATGGACTTTTAATACACTCATACAGACAGATGCTGATTTAATGAACCAGATCGGAAAAGGATTTGATTACAGATTTTATAATCTTTACATAAAGGGAGCAAATTTATTTGATGTATTAGATATGAAAATCGGGAGACAGTATTTATTTTCGGGTGTAGAGTCTGGAGCAATGGACGGACTTTATCTGAAGCTGAAAGCAGGAGCAAATAAGGAATATCAGTTTACGGCATTCGGAGGATCGATCACTGAACAGGATTATGAATTTACGGGATATGCGCCTTTTAGCGAGAACAGTATTTACGGGGGTAATTTTTCATATTATGGTTTAAGAGATTTTTTCGCAGGGGTTAGTTATGTGAATAAGCATAATAAACCTGAGCCATACTCAGCCATAAGATATGACACTTTATTTAATCCATATGAAACAACAATAAGTCTTGATTCACCTACAGATCAGCTAATAGGTCTGGACATGAATTATACATATTTAAAGAAACATTTTTTCTTTGGAAAATTTTATTATGATTTTAATAACAGGAAAATTTACAGAGGTGAATTTAACGCAACTGTAACGGCTTCAGATAATTTTAATGTCACAGGATTTTATACATACAATCAGCCACAGATAAGATACAATAGTATATTCAGTACATTTGATCAGTCTGAATTTCAGGAAGCCGGCGGGGGAGTGAATTATTCTTTCAGTAACGGTATCAATGCATATGCAAAAGTATCTGATGTGATCTATACTAATGATAATTCTGTAAAGGTGCAGGCAGGAATAAATAATCCGTCGTACGGACTTGCGTATGTTTATTATGGAGGATATAGTGGTGAATCTAATGGAGTCAACGGATATTATTACAGGCAATTAATAGAAAAAATATTGTCGATGAATTTGAGTTTAAATTTTTCGAGTTATAAACTTGGAGAATATTCAACGGAATTTCAAAGTGCATTCAGCGGATCACTTGGATTGACATACAGACCAAACCTTCAGTTCAGTATAGATTTGCAGGGGCAATTGATCACCAATGAAATTTACAAAACAGACTCGAGATTTATAGTCGGAATTAATTACTGGTTGTTCACAAAATTTTAAACAAAAGAAAATGAAAACGAAATTTATAGTTTATTATATTTTATTTCTTACTGGGATAATGATATTCCTGACAACGACAGCTTATCTGACAAATGAAGAGACTGAAGCAATGAAATTGAATGAAGTATTCAATATTTCAGCAGTAAAAAATACTAATGAAAATTCAACTAAATATGACAATAGTAAGCTGATAAAATTTAATCATGAACTTCATTCTCAGGGTGCCGAAATAAAATGTGCTGATTGTCATACAGCGGCAGTAAATTCTACTTCTGCCAAAGATAATTTAAATCCTACGAAAAAAAATTGTGAAGAATGCCATGATGTAAATGATGAGAAAGAATGTGGTCTTTGCCATTATGATAATGTTTATAAAAAGCTCAGATCATCCGACAGTGAACTTTATTTTTCACATAAGGAGCATAATTCACAACAGCAATGTGTGGATTGCCATAAAGATATGGATAAGGTGAAATTTTCGAAAGAAAGTTCTCAGGTAATGCCGACAATGGAAAGCTGTTACAGTTGTCACAATAACAAGAAGGCAGCGAACGAATGTGAAGTATGTCACACTAACCTTACCAATCTCACGCCTAAGGATCATCTTCAGTCAAATTTTTTGAATGAACATACATCAAAGGTGGCATTTTCTGAAAAGAATAATTGTATGATGTGTCACAGTGATAATTTCTGTCAGGCATGTCACAGTCCGCTAAAGTATTCTGGCAACAATACACCTGAAGATTTTTATGTGCCGTATTATACAAAAGAAACAGGTACTAGAACAGACCGCGGAGCTTTGCAGAAGCTGACTACTGCTCACACATTAAACTATAAATTTACACACGGACTGGATGCAGACAGCAAATCTTTTGAATGCAAGACCTGTCATAATCCGACTGATTTTTGTGCAAGTTGTCATTCAAATGGAGGTGATCTGATTACAGGAATTTCTCCTAAGAGTCATTCTCAACCAAACTTTACAACAGTAGGTGTAAATACTGGGGGAGGACTTCATTCAGATCTGGCAAAAAGGGATATAGAATCGTGTCAGTCTTGTCATGACGTTCAGGGAAGTGATCCGGTTTGTGTCCAATGTCACTTTGATAATGACGGAATAGAAGGGACAAATCCAAGGACACATCAAAGTGGATATCTTAATGATGAGAAAGGAATTTGGCATGATACACAGGGAGCTGTTTGTTATACATGTCACACAGATCCGAATGCAAGACCGGATGGAGTAGCTGGAGTAGGATTTTGCGGATATTGTCACGGGATGGAAAGATGAACACATTAAAAATTGAAAATATACCGGTACAATTTTAATTTTAAAAATATGAATAAGCTTAAAATATTTTATCTGGCTTTATTAACAGTATTATCTACGGCAATTATTTACAATGGCTGTAGTGAAGTTCAGAATGATCTTGTAACTTCTCCTGAGGTATATGTTCATCCACCCGGCTGGGCAGACGGAGATACACCGGATTTTCACGGCAATTTTATAAATGATAATAAGCAGTGGAATTTGCAGGTATGTCAGAGTTGTCATGGAAATGATTATGCCGGTGGAAGTTCGGGTTCAAGCTGTCTGACCTGTCACACATCATCCGGCGGACCACAGAACTGTCGTCTGTGCCACGGTGGAGTTTCGGGAAGATCATATCCACCGAAGGCATTGAACGGAGAGACGAGTGTTTCATATATTGGAGTGGGAGTTCATTCATATCATATAGATTCTACACAGTATTCAGCAAGTGTAGAATGCAATGAATGTCATACTCCACTTACAAGCGGATTTAATTCACCCGATCATATAGGGAATTTCCCTGACGGAATAGCAGAAGTGAATTTCGGCTCATTGTCAAAGACACAGACTACATTTAAGGGAGGAGAGATAAATCCTGATCCTGTATGGGACAGGAATACGGCTACCTGTTCGGGATCGTATTGCCATGGAAATTTCAGGGACGGAAATACAGAAGCAGTTCCGGTATGGACAGATAAAAACAGTGTAAAATGCGGGTCATGTCATGGAGATCCAGTAACTGGAAATCCAAATCCAATACCGAACGGAAATTTCTTTCACCCGCATTATCCGAGTTATACAATAAATATTTGCTATCAGTGTCATGGTTCGGTGATAGATCAGGCGGGTAGTATAATAAATAAGAGTAAGCATGTGAATGGAGTGGTGGATTATAATAATTAGTGGGTAGGTTTTGGTGAAACGGTTTTAACCGTTTATTGTCGGGCGGTTTAAATTGTTGGTTAAAACAGACTTCTAAGTCAGATATGAATTTAAAAAATTAACTCCTCCGGTGAAATTTGAAATAGAATTTTAATTGTGAACTTTGCTAAAGAAGGTGGAGATGAATTTTGCTCAGAACGATATAACTGATGTGGTATATCCATCTGAAACGGTTTAAACCGTTTCTGCCGAATGTAATCGAAGTGAACGGAAAAATAAATTTTATACCGAAACTAAAACACAGTGCCTAATTCCGAATCCATTTTCCCTTCAATTCGAATTGAAAGCTGTAGTGAACTTGATTTACCAAAACTAAATTTAACTAAAAAAAACAAGTTCGACATTTCTGACAGAAACGGTTTAAACCGTTTCTACCGTCAGCCTCTCATGTGAAATTTCCAATACCTCCATAGCAATCTCACTTGAATTTGCTTCCAGTACAAGTCCCGAATAATTCACCGGAAATGAATTCCGTACCTTTCATTTTACTACCGGTGAATGTTCATCATTCAATAATTTTATAGTCAGATCTCTTCCCTCAAATTTGAACCTTCCTGTGAAGATTATATCAATAGTTATTTTAAGTCCGGAAACCCCGTGAAGTCCGTCAAAAATAATTACACTAACTCTGAATTTTTATTTTGCTTGTGTTGAATTTTTTTTAATCAGCAGTAAGTTCAGGTCTGAATTCAAAATGCATTGTGTCATAATGATACCATTTACCTCCCCAGATGAATCCGTATTTTTCAAATACTTCCGCTATTTCAATCGGTATCCTGTTCACATAAGTTACATTTTTATTCCATTTCCAGTAATCTGAATACATTGTGTTGATATCTATTGCAGTCCCGAATGAATGATTACTCAGCCTGTCTGTACCAGCTATATTTCTCCATACAAAAGTACCACCGATATTTTTTAAGTATTTATGAAATTCACCCGGAAGCTGAGACAATTCTTCAGCAACTTTTTCCAGACTGTCTGCTGCTCCGTTCACATTGCTGAAACTTATCTGTGAACCATCCACCCAGGTTACATTTACTATCTCACTGCTTACTTCATTGGAATTATTCCCATACATTTTCAAAAAAAACGGCTCATATCTTATTCTTCCCGGTTCGAAATTTTCCGGAGGAGGTTCATTCCAGTTGCGTCCTTTTGTATATTTTTGTGACATCATATCCTCAAGATCAGAATCATTCAACATTTCATCATGAGTCTTGTCTTCAATACCATCGTCATAGATCATTACAGTTCCATCTTTCCAGTAAAGATTATTCTCATCGGCTTTTTCAAGAAATTCGGGGTAAGCATTTACTAATTTTTGAAGACCATCTGGTATTGAAAGTACTTTTTCAGTGCTGTCTTTTTGTTTGATATGCTCTTCTGTATTACCGCAGCTGTTTTGATAAGCTGAGATAAAAAATAAAAAAGCCTGTATGTATAAAATTAATTTCATTATTAGAATTGGGTTCAGAATTTTATTTGATCGTTTTTGTAAAATAAAAAACCGGAACTACAATTAACAGAGAATTGAAATTCCGGTTTGAATAAAAATTTTTATTATTTAGTTCTCATGTTCGGCATGAACTTTTTCGTGTCCGTTTTTACTGTGAACTGAGTTGTGTCCGTTACTGTGACCATTTTGATTTCCTTCCGGTGATTTTACTTTCGGACCTTTAAATCTTCTGTAACGGCTCAATAATGATGCGAAGAAACCTAATGCCATAATTATCGTTCCGCCCCAGACAAGGTTTATAAACGGCTTTATACTTGCTGTTAATATCAATGTTTCTGAACTATGAGTTGAATGCTGATGATCTTCTGCAACTGCTATTTCAATCCCCGATTCACCCGCTATTGAAATTTTTGTAAGGTAAAATGTGAATTTATCATTGGATTCTATCTTAGCAGGAATATTCTGTGTCTGACCTTTTGAAAAATATTGTTCTACTATCAATTCTTCAGTCTTTCCGTCCATTGTAATTTCAAGTTTAGCACCAAGTATATTTTCTTCGCCTTTTGCCATTGACTCCTGGTTGAATTTTGACTGATCGAACTCTATGAATTTTACATTTACTCCCTTAATTTCTTTTTCACTGCCTTTGGTTAAATTAACTACATCCTCTGCTGAATACGGCTCCGGAGTTTCAAGCGAAATTGGTTCTAAATATATATCTTTGGTGACAAGGTTTGCAATGTCCGGATTCTTCATAATGCCTTCTGAATAATCACTGTAATACATAATTGGTTGTAATAAATATCCTTTACCTTCTTTTTCCACTATTACATTAAAATGATATTTATCTTCTGTACCCGGAATAAGACTTGCACCTTTGTAAGTCAGATTATAGCCTAACGCTTCTTTTGATTCACCAAGTGGAAGTGAAACATTTTCTTCCTGCGAATATTTTGATGAACCGATAATTCCCAAAAACAAAATCATTATCCCAAGATGTGCAATATATGGACCTGCCTTTACGGTACTCTTGGTAAGTATCTTAAATATTATATTCAGATTAATAAAGAATGCAAACAATGCTGAAGCAGCAAAGACTGCTATTAAAATATCATCAATTCCAAGTATTACAAGTCCTGTTGTGAAAATTACAGTTAAAATTACCGGCATATAAAGCGATTTCAAAAATCTTTTGTGATCAGTATGTTTCCATGCCAGAAGGATACTTATGCCATTTACTAAAGCAATTATTATTGCAAGAGGCAAATTCATTTTATTATAAAAAGCAGGATCCACTGTAGCTTTAGTGAATATAGGCCAGCTTGTTCCTACTGAAATTATTAATGCTGTTGCACATAAAGTGATTGCCCCGATGATTAATGCTGATTCACGGGATAGCATAATACCGGCATTTGTCGAAAGAGATTTTAAACTTTTTAATCTGTAAAGGATCATTGCGATTCCGCCTCCGCCGAAAAGAGAAAGGAAAACAATTAAAAACAAATATACTTCCTGTCCCGGATCTACAAATGAATGAACTGATGCATCTCCAAGAAGTCCGCTTCTTGTCATGAATGTCGAATAAAGCATAAATACAAATCCGAGTATACAAAGTAGTAAACTTGTTTTTTTGTACTTTCCTGTTTTCTCTTCGCCTACCATTGTGTGAATTGCAGCAACTATAATTATCCATGGAACTAATGAAGAATTCTCAACCGGATCCCAGCCCCAGTAACCTCCCCATCCAAGAACTCCGTATGCCCAGAATCCGCCAAGCATAATACCAACTCCAAGTATCATTCCTGAAAATAAAGTCCATGGAAGTGCGAGCTTCATCCATCTGTCATATCTGTTCTTAAATAATGCAGCAAGTGCAAATGCAAATGGAATTGCTAGTGAGGAAAATCCTGTGAATAAAATAGGCGGATGAATTGTCATCCAGAAATTCTGCAGTAAAGGATTCAATCCTCGACCGTCCTGAGGTATAAACCCTGCTTCCACATCTTTTGGAAATGATTCCCATACCAGCATGTAAGGAGATTTTATTATCATTATAAATAATAAAAATGTAAGTATTAGAGAATAACTTAACATTACAAGTGGTTCAAAATCATCCTTATGTGAGTGTTCAGCTTTTGCATTTTCTGAATCTCTTTTTATCAGATAACTGTGAAGGAAAATCCCAATTACTGCAGTTAAAAATGCCCACAGATGAAAACTTCCCTCCTGACCTGCATAAAATGTAGAGATCAGAAGATTTATTGGAAGATCTTTCGAACTATAATTCCATACATAAGTGTATTGAAACTGGTGTGTAATAATGAGATAAATTAAAAAAGCGGCAGATGCTACTGTCATTACTACTGCCAGGTGGAAAAATATTCTTGCAGGCTTTAAGAGCTTTTCATTGCCTCTGCTGACAAAAAAATATGCTGCAGTTGCAACTAATCCTGAAATAAATCCTGCTGTTATAAAAAAATGACCCATGATGAACTTAAATTAAATTTATGTACCTGTTTTTTTTACTTCATGACCTTCGCCTTCATACTTGGAAGGACATTTAGTTAATACTTCTTTTGCATAAAAATTGCCATCCTTAACTTTACCTTTTGCTACTACAGATTCAGCCATTTCAAAATTATTTGGTCTTGATCCATCCAGTACCACTTTCATTTCTTTATTGCTTTCATCTAACATATAAAATGTGAACTGATTAGTTGCTGCATCATATTTTGCTTCCTTATCCTTTTGCCAGTAACCTTTTACCTGGCAGGTCCTGTGACTTCCGGATGCCTGATCGAAATTCGTGTACTCTATATTACTTTCTGTAAATGTCAGAAAGCCTACTACTAAAAATACTGCTATTAATAAAACTCCGATTATTGTTTTTTTATTCATGATAATTTATTTAAAATCTTTTTAAAAAAATTAAATTTTAATTCGGTATTGGTTTACCCATCGACTGATAAATTTCCTCAATCTGCTGTTTGTTTACCATTGCTTCCTGATTACCTGGATCCAGTTCAAGTACTCTTCTGTATCTTTGTAAAGCCGGCTTATATTTATCTTTTGGAGGAAGATCTGCGTCAAACATTAAATAATTAGCAGCTTTCAACTGCATATTTACACATGTCTCTTTATCTTTATCTGATTTTGTTTTCACATAAGCAGCATCTGCTGCATCTGCTTCTTTGATCAGTTTATTCGCACCTTCATCATTCCAGCTTTCCTCGCCTCCTGTATTTCCAGATTCACTATTGTTCTTTAAATTTCTGTGAATTGAATCATCCGGCATTTCCTGCTTTTGTGTTGTATTAGAACTGCTATTATTGTTCTTTAAAAGTTCTGGCGGTACTTCTTTTGTACAAGATGAAAGTACTACAAACATCATTGCGCAAACTGTAAATATTAAATAGTTTTTGATCATTATTAAATTAATTTGTATTTATTTCAAACTCAATTTTTGTACCATGGAAATTACATTTATTGTAAGAAAAACACTGTAAACAACTTAATTTTCATTATAAAATTTCACTCCATTCGAAACTGTCCATTATATCCACATTAATCACTTTTCTTTATCCACATGGGGATTTACTATTTCTGCATCTCTGCTTCCAGACTTATCTTATCTTTTGTAAAAATATCCGACATTTGATAATGCCATTTCAACTTTCTGCCATCCTGCTCAGTTGCATTTGTAGAGATTACATCATAAGGCATTTCGACTTCAAAATCAAAATCTCCCCCTTCAAACATCATAGCCATACTTAATTTCATCTTTTGTGCTAATGAATCATTATCACCAAGTTCTTCCGAGAGATCATCACCTTTCATTTCATATAAATAAAGAAATGTTACTTTTCCGTTATCTTCTTTAAATATTACATCTGTCTTATATTTATCATCATTCTCATTAATATAATTTAAAGACGATCCGATCTTTTTAATATCATCGAATTCATAATCAATTGTAAATGTTTTTGATGAGTCAGAATTCATTACTGTATTTAGATCAATGACTTTTATGCCCTGTATTGAATCATACTTTTCAATTGTCTTATTTTCAAAAACTTCATCACTGTATAACGAATCTAGAAAACCCTGTCTTCGGGTTGAATCCATCAGCGATGTCATTGAAGCCATTACGTCGTAAAATTCTTTTTTAAAAGTAAGATTCAGGATCTCAGATCCGGTGCCGTCAGAATTTACTTTAATGTTCCTGCTGATTGAGATACAAGATGAAAACACAGTTGAAAACAAAATCAAAGTGATCAATGTAAACAGTAAGTTACTTTTTCCCATCAATTATTAATTTTAAATTAGTAGTAAATTTAACTAATTTAATTGCAAAATAAGAGATACTTTTTTGTAAAGATATGACTTTGGTCAGTATATTAGAATGAATTTGAAATTCACTGACTTTAATTTTACCAAATAAACTTTTTAATCTAAATAGTGTTTAGTTTCCTTTCTTTCTCCCGATAATATGAAAAAATTGAAAATTATTATTCCTGTATTTGTGATTGTGTCTATTGCTGTAATATTCTGGACGATTGCAGGGCTTGCATTTATTTATTCGACTGTAGACAGAGATAAGATGTTTAAATATTATCAGATCATTTCGGCAAAATATTATGAGAATTTTGAAGAAGATTCATTGAATGAAGTTAATTCCGCTGTTATTAATTATCAGGATCTATATGATGTCAAAGCCTATTCACTTAAATTATCATTTGATATTCCCGATAAAAAAATTTTCGGAATTATGAATATGAGATCTCTCTGTTTGTCAGATACTCTGAATTTTATTTATATAGACCTTAGTGATGATCTTAAAATAAATTCAATTAAAATAAATGGTGATGAACTTTCAAAAAGCTCATACAAAAGGAATGATAATTTAATTGTTGCTGACAGCAGGGGATTGATTGATAAAGATGAAGAATTCAGTGTCGAAATTAATTATGAAGGTAAACCAATAAACAAAGGCTTCGATTCTTTCAATATTAAAAATTTTGACAATGAACCTTCTATTTATACTTTAAGCGAACCTAATCACGCAAAGACCTGGTGGCCCTGTAAAGATGTATTAACTGATAAAGCTGATGTCGAAGTTATTATTACCGTCCCGAAAAAACTC
This sequence comes from Ignavibacteria bacterium, assembly GCA_035443185.1. Lineage (GTDB taxonomy): Bacteria > Bacteroidota > Ignavibacteria > Tepidaquicellales > Tepidaquicellaceae > UBA2330. The sequence continues at coordinate 54,087 of DAORRV010000001.1, forward strand.
ACAGCAGTTTCAAACGGAAAGCTTGAGAATATTTTGACAGATGAAGCAGGAATGAAAACTTTTCACTGGAGATCGGCTTATCCTACAGCTACTTATCTGGTTTCACTTGCGATCGGATATTATGACAGTTGGAATGATACTTATACTTCTGTTGACGGAAACATAAAAATGCCTGTCGAATATTATACATATCCATACTTAACAGAAAAAGCAAAGATCGACTGGAAAGAAACTCCTGAAATGTTAAGTTTCTTTTCTGAAAAATTCGGTGAGTATCCATTCATAAATGAAAAATACGGGATGGCTACATTCGGCTGGGTCGGAGGTGCGATGGAGCATCAGACTATTTCAAGTATGGGATATACACTCGTTACCGGAAACGGGAAATATGAAGATGTTGTAGTTCATGAACTTGTCCATCAATGGTATGGAGATGCTGTGACGCCGAAATCATGGAAGGACATCTGGCTGAATGAAGGTTTCGCCTCTTATGGAGAAGCTCTTTGGGTCGAACATAAAAATGGATTTGATGCATATAAAAATTTTATGAGAAAAAATGATTATTCGTTTTTTATGGGCACTCTTTATGATCCTGAGGGTTACATCTTCGGTCCTACAATATATAAAAAAGGAAGCTGGGTTCTACATATGCTTAGAGGTGTTACGGGAGATTCACTCTTCTTTGAAATTCTCAAAACTTATTATGAAAAATTCAAATATCAGAATGCTGATACTTATGATTTTCAAAAAGTATGTGAGGACATTACGGGAAATGACTTGAAATATTTTTTCAATCAATGGATATTTACCGGCACAGGGCGACCCGAATATAATTACTCATGGAATTTCGATCAGATAAATAAATCACAGGAAAACTCAAAAGAAAATTCAGAAACTTCATACAAAGTATCAATTAATTTAAATCAAACACAGGAAGATTTGGAAGTATATTCCATGCCAATAAAGATATTGTTTAAAACAAACTCAGGAGATGAAGAGATCATAGTTTTTAATGATAAAAGAAATCAGCAGATCGATCATACTTTAAAAGGTAAACCTATAGATGTTATTATAGATAATGATAACTGGGTTTTGAAAAAAATTAAAAAGGACGGTAACAATTAATTACAGCATTCTTAAATTCAAAAAAAGGTCATCTATCAATTATATGAATTCCGTAAAAATATTAACAACACTTTTTGTATTAGCTATTCTTTTCTGCAGCCATACAGTATTTTCACAAACAACTGTAATTATTAAATTCAAAGAAAACACACCTGCTTCAGTAATTTCAAACTTTAAAAATAACAGACCCGAATCAGGCAATTCTACTGTGTCGAAACTTAGCAGGGACTTTGGTTTGAAAAAGTCAAAACCTGTTTTCAATGAAAGGGTTTTGCAAAATTTTGATAACAGGAATTTGTCGGATGCTATATCAAAAACAGGTCTCAACAGAATTTTTATTTCTGAAACTAATAATGAAAATCTTGATCTGCTACTGACTGCTGCTGGTAAAAATGAATTCATAGAATATATTCAGTTCAATAATGTTCTGAAAGTTGATGATATCCAAGGTCCTCCTGTTACACCAAATGATCCATATTACTCTGATCAAAATTACCTCAATATGATTGGAATGAATAATGCATGGGATATTACTTTGGGAGATTCTAATATAGTCATTGGCGTAATTGATACCGGTCTGGATTTTCTGCATCCGGATCTTCAGAACAGTTTTAAAATTAATTACGGTGAATACGGCAATGGCAAAGAATCAAACGGAATAGATGATGATAATAACGGATTCATTGATGACTGGAGAGGATGGGATTTTACAGACGAACCGTTGACAGGCGATCCGAGAAGAGGTGATTATCTTGACCCTGATAATGATCCGACTGATGATAACAGTGTCTCACATGGTACTGCAGTAACAGGAATTATCAATGCAGGATTCAACAACATTACAGGTATTTCCTCTGTAGCACCCGGCTGTAAAGTAATGGTGCTTAGAGCTTTTGATGCTGAAGGTTACGGAGAAGAAGACGATGTTGCAAATGCAATTTTATACGGAGTTGCCAATGGTGTAAAAGTTTTCAATTTCAGTTTTGGAGATTATGTATTCAGTAATCTTTTAAAAGATGTAATTAGATTTGCATATTTACAGAATGTTCTGATTATTTGCTCAGCAGGAAATGACGGTACAGACAGACTTCATTACCCTTCAGCTTATGATGAAGTGGTTTCTGTCGGAGCTTCAGACAATTCAAATAATAAAGCAAGTTTTTCTTCTTACGGTGAGACAGTTGATATATTTGCACCGGGTTTTCAGAATTTAACTACAGTCCGTGTCGGCAAAGGCAGTTCGCAATACGGCGGTGATTATAATAAATTAAACGGCACTTCATTTGCAGCGCCGATCGTTGCAGGGATTTCCGGAATGCTTCTTTCAAAAAATCCTTCTCTTACTAATGAAGAGATAAGGGGTATTCTTGTTTCTACTACGGCTATGCTGCAAGGACAAAATTCATGGGATCATGTCAGATCTTCGGGAAGGGTCGATGCGTTGAATGCTCTTCAGAATTTTAATAATCCGACCATTTCAAGAATCCACACGCCGTCTCAGGATTATACTTTTGAGAATGATACTGTTACAGTCAGTGTCTCTGCTGCATCAAATTTATTTTTATCATACTCACTATATTATGCAAAAGGACAGAGACCTTCGGAATGGATTCCGCTACTTTCAAATCAGACTTCTCAGGTTCTCGGAGATACAGTCTTAAAGTGGAATACAGCCGGACTTCAGGATACGTCATATACTTTGCGACTTGCTATAAATAGTAATTCAGGCAGGACTATTGAACACCGCATGATAATTTTTAAGGATAAGAATCCACCAATGTTTACCGATATTCAGTTTGGAAATCTGATTGATAAGAATAATTTTTCTCAATTGATTTTATTTGCTACAAATAAACGTACGCTCGGCAAAATTTATTATAAACGAAAAGGTTCAAGTGAACCGTATATTTCAGTTCTTGCAGACATCGGCACTCCGAATATAGGCTTTGTAACCAATGCACATTTCGGACTCCTAAACGGAAATAACCTTGCTCCGAATACGGAATATGAATTTTATGTTGAAGCCATTTCTCTAAACGGCAAGTCTGCAACATTTAGTGATACGGCATTTTATTTTTATACACAGCCGTCTATAAATAATTACGGATTTAATAACAAAAATTATAAACTTGGAAATTCACAGTTTGCAAGGACGGTAACTGACATAAATGGAAACGGTCTTAATGATCTTCTTGTAAATGATATTAATAATAATCTTAAGCTGAATGTATATGAATTCAGTAATGGTAATTTTCAGAAGATCTCGAATGACAACTGGGGAGATTTTAAGATCGCGAGAGATATTGCAGATGTTGACGGAGACGGTAAACTTGAGATACTTGCTTCGAGCGACAGAAACGGATTTCTCTATGAAGCTCCAAATCAGAATGCCATACCTACTGACCTTGTCTGGAGTGATCAGGGAAACGGAAACTTCTGGTCGTCAATGATCGCTGATACTGACAGTGACGGTAAAAATGAATTACTTGGATTTGGTAACAGCGGACTCAGAATTCTTGAATCAACATCCGGTAATAATTTTAATCAGACTGCAAATCTTAACTTCTATGGTACAGATTCTATCACAAACTCCCAGGTTGTACTTGTTGAAGATTTTGATAATGATGGGAAAAAAGATATAATGTTTTCAAATATATTTTACAGCCCTTCAAATCCAGGTATCCCAATCACATGCGTTTCAGTTTATGAAAATGTTTCCGACAATAATTACCAAAGAGTTTTTATTGACAGTATATACAGATTTATAAAAGGTGAAAATATTGTTTCAGGTGATTTTAACGGTGACGGTAAAAAAGATTTTGCGCTCGGTGTGACCAGTCAGAATTCTGACTTTATACAATATTACAGTCTATACTCATATACTTCTGCGGGGGATAATCAGTATGAACTCCTGGACATTACGGATATTTATAATTATAAAGATTATACAAAAACATCTACTTTATCTGCTGATATAGACAATGACAACAGAGATGAAGTGATTGTAAATGTCGGGACTTTATTTTACATTTTGAAATTCAACACGACACTTCAAAGATTTATGCCTGATTATTACAGAGAAGGAATGAATTCATTTAATCAGATAGCATTTGATTTCGATGGTGACGGTGTAAAAGAGATCGGTGCAAATACTGTTGATGACTCCCTTATTTTCTTTGAAAAAGATATTGCTTTTACAGGACCGGCGACACCTCTGAATCTCAAAGGTCATAGTATTGATTCCAACTCAGTGGAGCTTACATTTGAACCTGTCTCCGGTGCTGAAAGATATAAGGTTTACAAAAGTGATTCGACAATGAATTTTTCTTTGTATGATTCTGTGGTTACTAATTTATTTATCGATCTGATTATTTTAAACAGGAAAAATTATTATTATAAAATATCTTCAGTAGATGAGCAAAATTCTGTTAAAGAAAGTATGTTAACGGATCCTGTGAAAGTATATGTTCATAATAAATCACAACTGCTTTCAGCGGAATATCAAAACGGCGGTTTTCTTGTACTAAAATATTCAGAAAGAATTCCAACGCTGATTCCAAATCTGAGTTCATTTGTGATTTCGGGAAATTCTGCTGTACCTTTTAATCCAAAGAATATTACAGCAAAAAGTAATTATGAATATTTCCTGACAATGAACAGCATTCCTGAAAATGGAAACTATAATGTAAAAGCTTTAGTGCTTACAGATTATTACGGCTCGCCTGTCGATACGAATACGAAAAGCTTTACAGTACTGGAAACAGATTCTATAAAATTTTATTTATCCAAACTCGAGTTAATTGGTGAATACAGATTAACTGCTGAATTTAATATGGAAGTCGATTCTGTAAGTGGGAGGAATACATCGAATTATAAATTTCAGCCTTTGAATATTTCAGTGAGTTCTGTAACAATTGATAATGCAGACAGAAAAAAAGTTTATATTGACTTAGAGAAAAATTCAGTTATAGGTGCAACAGGAAAAAATTATATCATGAATGTAAAAAATGTATATTCATCTGGAGGTATAAAGATAGTTGACGGAGCGGGAAGCAGTCTGGGTCTTATTTTTAACAAAGAAAACCTGAATGAAATGTATGTATATCCAAATCCATACAGTGTCAGCACGGGTCAGGATTATATTACGTTTGCCAATATCACAAGAAATGCCAGTATCGATATTTATGATCTGAAAGGAAAATTTATTTTAACAATAGCAGAAGCAGACGGCAACGGCGGAGTGGAGTGGGATTTAATGGATAGTGGTGGAAATGCAGTACCAACCGGTATTTACATTTATGTTGCATCCGGAAAAAATTCCGACGGTCAGGATGTTGAAGAATTTACAGGTAAGTTTGCAGTAGTAAAGTAAATTTTTGTTGAGCATAAAAAAAGGCGGCATGACAGCCGCCTTTTCTATTAATACTAATTATAATTATTTTACGTGATCTGCAAGAGTCTTTCCTGCTTTGAATTTTGCAACTTTTTTTGCAGCAATTTTAATCTCTTTTCCAGTCTGGGGGTTTCTTCCTAATCTTGCTTTTCTTTTTGAAATTGAGAAAGTTCCGAATCCTACAAGTGAAAGCTTACCACCTTTTTTTAACGTCTTTTTTACACCGTCAATTATTGATTCTAAAGCTGCTCTTGCCTGAACTTTTGTGATCTCTGCATCTCCTGCCATTTTGGTAACCAGTTCTTCTTTTGTCATGTTATTTATTGTTTGATTTTGAAAAAATAATTATAACAAAAATAACATTGATTTATTTAAAAATCAATCTTTAATTAATAATACCATTTTTTCAGGGTTTAACGCATTACTAAAAACAAATTTACATTATTTCTTATTAAAATTATTATTCGAACTCTAACTATACATTTTTACATTTATCTGATTTCAATTCCAATATTGTTCCTTCAAAGTCTATTTCAATTGCACTATTTAAATGGTTTTTGATATTTCTGTCATAATCTCCGTTGATTGGAAGAAGTTTATCAAAGACATTTTTGCAGTAGAATGCTTTATTGTCTATTCCGGGTGTGATAAAGTTTTAGAGTAAAAAAGGTGAAATTTTTTGAAGAAAAATTGAAATGAAGTAGTTTTATAAATGCGGAGAAGGAGGGATTCGAACCCTCGATAGAGTTACCCCTACAACAGTTTTCGAGACTGCCGCATTCAACCGCTCTGCCACCTCTCCAATATTAAATTCTAAATTTTAAATATTAAATTCTAAATTTTAAATATTAAATTATTATAAATTAGAAAATACTTTATTCCTGATGTTAAGTTTTTGTTTGATTTCCTTTGAAAATATTAAATTGTTTTGAACAAACAATATTGTGTGAGGGATATTGAAAAATCATTTTTTATCCTTTAAAAATTGCATTAAAGTAAAGTATTAAATTTAACAGCAGAGAGTGCGGGATTCGAACCCGCGAAGACCTTGCGACCTTACACACTTTCCAGGCGTGCTCCTTCAACCACTCGGACAACTCTCTATAAATTTCAATTGCAAATATAAACCTTTGAAATCTCAAATTCTTTATAAAAATAATTATCTTTATAAATTAAACATAAATTCAAAAAATTTGCTGTATCAAAAGTTTTTATAATCATACGTTTCAATTACCGGAATTATATATAAATTTTGTTTTTTCCTGTCTATTTTTTTGATAAATGTAATGATTCCAAAAACATTATTTTCTAAGGAAAACAATGAAAACACGTTATATTTGGACTAAATCAGTAAGTAGATTCCTTTTTACTGGTGATTTTTGGTGAAATAATTCTTTGGAAAATATACCAGACAGTATTAATTTTGTGAAGTTTATTAATTAAAATCATTTATCATGAAAACAGTTATAATTTTATTAATGCTACAAATCTCGGTATTGACATTCGGTCAGTCTGAGAAGATCGGAGATGAACTTTATCTTTACTCCGATAAAAATTCATCACAGCCAAACTGTACCGCGGAAGAAATTAAATTTGATCCTGCAATACATGAAAACATTTCAGGACCTTTAAATATGGGAGGACCTTCATATGACTGGCCATTAAAAGCAGCACTTAATGAAGGATTAGTTATAGTAAATTATGTAGATGATCTTGCAGGTGGCAGTATAAAGGATTATAATGACAATGACTGGTCATATAACGGTCATAACGGAACTGACATTTGTCTGCATGATTTTCGTAACATGGACAGATTTTATGCTATTAAAGCTGCTGAATCAGGAGTGGTCATACAGACAGTAATGAATAATTTTGACAGAAATACCGGATGGAGTAATGTAGATCCTGCCAATAAAATACTTATAAAACATGACGACGGGAGCTATGCATATTATTATCATCTTATGAAAAAATCAGTAACTGTAAAACTCGGTGAGTATGTACAGAAAGGAAGAATAATTGGATATGTTGGAAGTTCCGGAGTTTCTACAGATGCACACCTACATTTCGAATCAGGATATTTTGTAAATGGAACTTGGAACAAAAGAGATCCCTGGCAGGGAGATTATAATCATCTGCCTTCACAATGGGCTGATCAGGAAGCATATGTAGGAAATACAGCTTTTAAATTACACGATATGGGTGTTTTTACTTCGAGTCTGATAGGAGGAGATATGGATAATATTCCTATCTCTTATTTTAAGGAAAGAATTTTTACTCCAAATACAGTCAGCGGATATGAAGGCAGGATTGGTTTCTGGCTGCAGCTTCAGGGAAATAATACAGGAAAGCAGATAAGATATGAAATTAGAAGATCAGATGGTTCTTTATTTGATGATACTTATTTTTACCTTAATAGTCAGGCACAATTTGCATGGTCCTGGTGGACACCGACTTTTAATGTAGGAATAGGTACAACCGGTGACTGGTATGTAAGAGTTCTATATGACAATGTAGAAAAGGGAAGATATTTTTTTGACGTGCAGCTTCTAACATCAAACCGTCCGAGAATGTATCCTGTTGCCGCTAAATGTTTCAGGAGATCTATATTCGTTCAGAGAGATACTCTCAGAGTAAGACCTGTAAGAGCAAACATGCAGTACCAGCTGGTGAATGCACCTCCAAATGTTTCGCTGACCAATGATTCAATCTTAACCATATCAACATTTGACCAGCCATTCAGATCATATGATTTTAAAGTTATTGGAAGTATGGGCGGAAGTGCAAGTCTACGTGATACTATGCTTTATAAACTTATAGATACAACAAAGAATCATTCATCAGGAAACGGGATTGTTTCACTTGAATTGAAATCATATTTAGAAGGGAGATATAACGGTTCTAGTATGGAAGAAGATACTATAACGGTTTTGTTAAGATCTCCATTGTCTCCATATGCACTTGTTGATTATGATAAAGTATTAACTCTTTCAAACGGAACATGCATTGCAAACTTCCCAAATGCATCAAGCGGTATTTATTATTACATATTGATCCGCCACAGGAATTCCATCGAGACATGGGCTAAGACAGTACAGCAATTCCAGCTTGGTTATCCTTTAAGTTATAATTTTACAACTTCAAAAACAAAAGCTTACGGAGATAATCTCAAATTAAAAGGAGGTGAATATTGTATTTATTCAGGAGACGTTAATCAGGACGGAGCAGTGGATGTAACTGACGTTAGCATGGTAGATAATGATATTTCAATATTTGTTCAGGGATATGAAGTAACTGATCTTGATGGAGATAATTTTGTTGATGCTTCTGACCAGGCAATTGCTGATAATAATTCATTTAACTTTGTAGTAAAGATCAGACCTTAGAATTTTTTTGGACGTGAAACAAAAGTATGTTTCATGATAAACAGCTGATAATTCCCCAAAAGAATCAGCGAACAGAGCAGGGTGAAATTTATCCTGCTCTTTCTTTTTTCAGAGAGTAGAAACGGTTAAAACCGTTTATCCACTGACATCATCTACAACATTATTGCCTGTCTCATGTTTAGAGTCTTCTTAACAAAATATACATTTACATATAATAACAACATTCTCCGACTTCACCCCAGAAACGGTTAAAACCGTTTCTCAAAACTCAACTCCCTCAAGCAAATACTTCTTTACAAACATCACAGTAACATACCTCTGAAAATCCGCATTTACTTTCTTTGCAAAGCCATGTCCTTCATCTTTTGCTTCGAGATACCAGACAGTTCCATTTAGATCTTTTATAGTTTTCATCATTTGCTCAGCTTCTGTCCTTGGTACTCTGGGATCATTTCCGCCCTGAACAATAAGCAGCGGCTTCGTGATCTTTTCAGCATTATTCAGTGGTGAAATCTTTTCAAGAAATTCATACATCGCCGGATCTCTCTCATCTCCATATTCCACTCTTCGAAGATCTGTCCTGTAACTTTCAGTGTTTTTAAGAAACGTATTAAAATTTGAAATTCCAACAACATCAACTGCACCTCTTATTTTATCAGCATAGTCAACGGAAATTGCCAGAGACATATATCCTCCATAACTTCCGCCCATGACCATAACCCTGTCAGCATCAAGCCCAGGTATCAATTCAATTTTATCAAACAGCGCACCAATATCTTTTACAGAATTTTTTCTATCAAAACCGTTATCAAGTTTGAGAAATGTTTTTCCAAATCCCGCAGATCCTCTTACATTTGGTAAAATTATTGCAATGCCGAGTTCATTAAGATAATAATTATAAGAACCGAGATAGCTTGGTCTGGACTGACTTGCAGGACCTCCGTGTATATCAATTATCACGGGTCTCTTACCTGAAAATTTAGGATGAGGTTTATAATAAAATCCACTGATCTCAAGACCGTCAAAGCTATTCCATTTTATAAGTTCAGGAATGCTGAGCTCTTCAGGGATAATTCCGCCCATATCGCTTTCAGTCCATGCGGTAAGGGCATCTGATTTTAAATTATATACATAGATATCACGTGAAGATCTTGCCGAACTTATCGTCAGAGCCAGATCCTCAGAATTATTATGAAACAATAAACTTCCGTAAACTCCGACCGGTAAATTATTTATCTGAGAAGAAATTCCTGTGACCGTATTATAAACGTAAAGTTTAGATTCACCATATTCATTTACAATATAAGCAAGCGACTGTCCATCATCAGAAAGATTAAAACTTTCAACATCGCCTGTCTGATTATCTGAAATGAATTTTGCTGATTTGTTTTTAAGATCCATGAATGCAAGTGTTTTGAACTCATGATCTTTGTCGGTAATAAAATAAAGACCATTACCATCCTTACTAAACATCGCCTGCGAGTAATAAATATCTTCTTCACTTTTTCCTGTAAGTTCGGACAGCTTTCCGGTAGTAAGATCAGCAAGCCAGTAATAAGAGATTGAGTTTGAAATATACTCCATTAGAAGCAGCGACTTTCCGTCTTCTGAGCAATCGAGTATTCCCCAGCCGCCTCCTTTTAATTCAAGGAAAAGTGAATCTGAGTCAGGGTTCTTTGGATCCATAATATAAATATCGCGGTCAGCTCCGTTTCTGCGTGTAGAGGTATAGGCAACATGATTTCCGCTGCCGAGCCATTCAATACCGCTATTCTGTTCACGTCCGCCTTTTGTTATCATAGTTGTATTACCATCTTTAAGATCATATCTGTAGATCTGTCTGAATTCATCTCCACCGGTGTCCTTGTAATAAAGAAAAAAATCTCCATTAACAGGATCAAATGAAGCTGAACGGACAGGTTCGTCAAAAAAAGTAAGTTGCATTCCAGTATCCAGAGGAGATGAAAGATATTTAAGCTGTGATGTATTACCGATTCGAGTTGACATGATCATTTCCTTGTTGACAGGATGCCAGTCTGAAAGTACAGCACTTTTTGATTCTGTATATTTTTCAAGTTCAACTGATAAAGAAACAGGAATGTCAGGAAGTCCGTCGGTAATTAAATTTTCTCCAGGTAATATATAAATTTCATTTTGTGAATAACAAACACTAACGTATAGAAATATGGAAAGTATTATTAAGTAAGATCTTAGCATAATTATTTATATAAATTAATTTAAATAAAGTAAAAAGATTTGAAAACAATTACATTAAACAAATTACTCTTTTTTACTGGTGTCGTTAACGAGCATAAATTTTTTATGATAATAGTATGCCTGATATTTGTTATGTTTAGCATTTGGATCTGCTCCAACGTCATAAAAAAACATAAGGCCGGGTATGGGATTAGACAGAGGTTTTAAAATACAGGTATCGGAATTTTCTTTTCTGATATAATCATACCGATCTGATAGTTCATGATCAAAATTAATCAGACTGCCATTACTCAATTCTTTATAAGCAAGCAGGACATTGTTTTTTCTGCCATAGGAAATTACAATTAATAAACTGATAATTATAACAGCAAGAGCAGGTAATTTAAAATTCTTTACAGATCTATATTTTATAAAATAATTACAGAATACAAGTAAATTATAAAACCATCCGATCAAAAAGAAAAAGTAAAATACATTTCGGGTTCTGTCAAGCATACCTTTATTTATAGTCCAGTAAGTTACAAAATTAATCGAAAGCAAAATAACAAAAACTGAAAATACTGAAATGACAGGATTGCAATCAAAATATCTTTTTGTATCTGAGTGATTTTCAGAAATTTTTAAAATAAATGGAAGAACAAGTATAGAAAACAGAATAAGCGGTGTGTCTGTTACTCTGTATAGAATTAATTCTGCCGTGTCAGAAAGCGACAAGCTTAGTGATGAAAACAGCATGTGACTCTGTGGATTTTTACTTTCCCTCACTCCGTTCCCTGGTGCAGTATATACCAGATAAAATCCAATTATAGAAATTACAATAAAAAACAGAAGTGAATAATTAATTTTTTTGAATTTAAAGAGATGATAAATAAAAAGGAATCCGAGAAATTCCATTGTCAGGAGCATTGAAATTTCATTCGATCCCTGAATTGCAATTATAACAAATGAAATTATGATCAAATAAACTGACCTGATTAATTTTGAATTCTGTCCGCTGTATTTTATTAAAAGTATGATCAGTAAGATGAACAGAATATTTGCAAGTTGATAAATGACCGCTGATGACAGCCAGTAAAATCCTAATGCAGGATTTGCCATTTTATAAAAATAGAGCGAGCATATAGATAGTGCTGCAATTGAGTATTGAGTTAAGTTAAGAGTATTCCCTGTAACATATTTTATAAAGTAAAAGACTGAAATAATAAAAAGAATGATAACGGAAAAGGATGCAAGTTTATAACCGATGATCGAATGAAACATCAATGGATTGACACTGCTCATGACAGCAGTTGAGAAAAATCTTCCCGACCAACCTATATACCAGTTATATTGAGATCTCAAAAACCCAAACTTCAGAGCATTAACAGTAAAATCAAAATCATCCCAGGTTGGATTTGTGAAAAATGAAATAATTAAAAAAGGAATGATCGTCAACAGTAAAAATAAGATTGACGTGGTTTTGAATAATTTATTCTGATATAATTGAAATGATCGAACACCTTTAGATCTCAAATTCACTTTTTTGATTTTTTCAGATATTCAAATTATAAAAAATTCAGTCTTTAAAAAAGGTTAAGAAGGAGATTGAATAGATGCTGATTCATTACTTGACAAAGAAAATGAAATTTATTAATTTGCATAAGCACTTATATAAACATATACATAATAGAATTTTTAAATATAAAGCCCTCATGAATACAATAAAACAGCTTGGATACATAGCAATCGGAACAAGACTAAGAATGCTTACGGATAAGTTCATTTCCGATGCTGACAAAATTTATAAAGATACCGGACTTGATTTTGAACCAAGGTGGTTCACTGTATTTTATCTGATAAATTTAAAAAAATCTATTACAGTAACAGAAATTGCTGATCAGCTTGGATACACTCAGCCGGCTGTAACTCAGATCGCAAATTCTCTCGTCAAGAAAAAACTGATAAGCGCAGTAAAGGAAAAAAAGGACAGCAGAAAAAAGATTCTGACAATTACTGCAAAAGGTGAAGATCTGCTGCTTGAGCTAATTCCTGTATGGCAGGACATTGAGAATTCAGTTAAGGAATTATTCAGTGACACAGGTTATGATGTTTTATTTGTCATAAGTAAATTAGAGTCTGAACTTGAGAAGAATGATATTTATTCAAGAGTAATGGAAAAGTCTAAAAAGAGACAGCTTGAAGAAATAAAGATCCTGGAATATGATAACTCAAAAAAAAATGAGCATAAAAAATATTTCAAAGAACTTAATTATGAATGGCTCAACAAATATTTTAAAGTGGAAAAGGAAGATGAGAAACAGCTTGAGAATCCTGAAAAAGAAATAATTAATAAAGGCGGATACATTTTCTTTGCTGAGTATAAAGATGAAATAGCCGGTACTGCTGCAGTTCTTAAAAGAGAAGATAAAACTTATGAGCTTGCAAAAATGGCAGTGAAAAATGAGTATCAGGGAAAACAGATCGGAAAGAAACTTGGTAATGCAGTAATTGAAAAGGTAAAGCAGCTAAAGTGTGATAATCTCTATTTGGATACAAGTTCTCTGCTGACACCTGCAATTAATTTATATAAAAATCTCGGATTCGAAGAAGTGGAAATGAAAGATCCTTCAAAATACGAAAGAGATACTTTTCGCATGAGCTATAATTTTAAAAAAATTAATCAAAAATAATGGATACCATAAATGAAAGAAAATATAATTTTTTAATGCTGTTGCTTAAAGCGGCTTTCGTTGCAGCAATGGTATTTTCATTAAATAAAAGTAATATTTAACTTTTAAGATTTTTAAACAAAACAATTTATCATGAGAAAATATATCATAGTAAAAATAATAATTTTATTAACAATATCAGCTTTGGTCCAGGTAAGAGGTATAAGCCAGACTTCACAAAGTAATGATGTAGTTTTATCAAATGAAATGAAAATGAATACAGTAAATAAAGTATCCCAAATGCTGAATGATAATTATATCTTTCAGGATAAAGCAAGCGAAATGGGGACATTGATTGTAAATAATTTTGAAAGCGGAAAGTATTCAGATCTGAACGACCCGGCGAAATTTGCTCTTCAGCTCACAGAAGATCTGCAATCTGTCAGCAAAGATAAGCATATCAGAGTCAGATTCAGTCCTGATCAGATAAAAATGATGAAGCAGTCAGAGGGTCAGGATGAAAATTCTGATCAGACATATCTGGAAGAAATGAAATTTGATAATTTCGGATTCAGGAAAGTAGAAAGGATCAGCGGGAATATCGGATATATTGATTTCAGACAATTTGGATCAGGAGATCAAATTAAAGATAAGGTAGCTTCAGTTATGGCATTTGTTGAGAACTGTGATGCACTGATTTTTGATATGAGAAATAATGGTGGCGGAGATCCGACAGGGATACAGGTGATCACGAGTTATTTATTCGGTGAGGAACCAGTTCATCTAAATGATCTGTATTACAGACCAAAAGACACGACTGAAGAATTCTGGACATTAAAAAATATTGAAGGAAAAAGAAAGCCTGAAGTTCCGGTCTATGTACTAACGAGCAGTTACACCTTTTCAGGTGCGGAAGAATTTTCTTACAATCTACAAAATCTTAAAAGAGCAACTATAGTAGGTGAAACTACCGGCGGCGGAGCGCATCCTGGAGGTATGAATATTATTGATGATAATTTTGCTATTTTCATTCCTACCGGAAGGGCGATCAATCCAATTACAAAAACCAACTGGGAAGGAACAGGTGTAAAACCTGACGTAGAGATCAACAGCATTAATGCTCTGACAAAGGCACATATACTTGCTTTAGAAAAAATATCAGCGGATTTGACTGATGAAAATATGAAGAGGAAATACACCTGGATGGTAGAGTCTCTGACAACGACTTTGAATGATGTGGAAATTGATGCTGCTCTTTTGAAAAAATACGAAGGCGAATACGGTGATAGAAAAATATATCTTGAAAACGGCAAATTGTTTTATCAAAGAAGCGGACGTCAGAAATTTGAATTAACACCAATGTCTGAGAATACTTTTATGCTGAGTGAAATTGATTATTTCAGAGTGAGATTTGAAAGTGACGGTAATGGAAATATTACTTCAGTCACCGGATTATACGACGACGGGAATACGGATTCATCTCCGAAAAGCAACTGATCATTTTAAATAAATTCTCAGGGAGTCTTTCAGGCTGTCTGGAATGTATTGATTTTCAAGTATCAGATTTAGTTTATACTGATCTTCACCTTTTGATTTTTTACAAAATACTATATCAGCAATTGACAAATTAATATCAGACTTATGAATAAGAATAATTTCATCTCCGGTGTTGAGATAACCTTCTTCTACGACTCGGAAGTAAGTACCGAAAAATCCAAGATCATAAAATCTGTTAAGAATGTGATCCTCTCCGAATCTTATATTCAGTTTAAAACAGGGAAATCTTGGCTGAACAGCCCTGAGTTTTACAGAGCCAATCTGATAAACATTTCCAATAAGGACTGAATCATCTGTAAGACCTGAAGTAGTTAAGTTTTCACCGAATAGACCATACTCCCAGGATTCCCTGTCCATTTCTTTTTTCCATGTTTCATAATAAGAATGGTCATAAGAATAAACAGCTTTATCTAACCCACCATGATTTTTAAGATCGGATTGTATGTCACCGTTTATATTAAGGAAAGTTGTTTCGAATTTTCCTTCTGCAGGAGATTTAAAAATACTTGTTGTTATCTCTTTTCCTTCCCACATGAATTTCTGCGGACCGCCTGTATTTACAGATAAGATTTTCATTTTTTTTATAAAAATTTAATTTAGAAATCTGATTCCGGAATAACTCTCTTTAAAAGGTTATAATTTAACATACGACAAAATACTTTTCAATTATAAATTCAATCTTGAATTTACCGTTCATTAATTTTAATTTACAAAAATCAATTAAAATGAATTCAACAGATCTGTTAAATTCCTCAAAAGCTCCTGAGCCGGTCGGTCTTTATCCACATGCCAGACGGTTTGGAGATCTGCTGTTTCTTTCAGGAGTCGGACCAAGGGAAAGAGGCACTAAGAAAATCCCCGGCGTCGAACTCGACAACAGCGGTAATATTATTTCATATGATATCGAAACCCAATGCCGATCAGTATTTCAAAATGTAAAGTATATTCTTGAAGATGCAGGCTCTGACTGGAGTAAACTAATTGATGTTACAGTATTTCTTACAAATATGAAAGATGACTTCGCAACCTATAACAGAATTTATGCAGAATATTTTAAGGATAATCAGCCGTGCAGAACTACAGTAGAAATTAATTCACTTCCTACACCAATAGCTATAGAACTTAAATGTATAGCATATATTTAATTAAAAGTTATAAATTAAAATCTAAGAATTAAGAATTTTAATATGGGGATCATAGTGATAGCATGTTTTAAACCAAAAGAAGGAAAAGAAAAAGAACTCCTCGAAGTATTAAAAGATCACATGCCGGTATTGAGAAAAGAAGGACTTATTACAGACAAAGAATGTATAGTAATGAAATCAGAAAATGGTTCGATACTTGAAGTTTTTGAATGGAAGTCACAGGATGCAATAAATCATGCTCATGAAAATTCGAATGTACTGGATCTTTGGAAAAGATTTGAAGATGCCTGTACATATGAAACGTTATCAACTTTGGATGAATCAGCTAAGATGTTTCCGGGGTTTGATCCGGTTAAATTTAATTAATTTTTAAAAAAATTAAAAATATCTCAATTCACATAATTTATAAAACAAAAAAAAATAACTATGCTTGAAGCGGTACAAAAAAAATGGTGGGTATTACTTATTAGAGGAATACTTCTATTGATCTTCGGAATACTGGCATTGGCTACTCCTGGAATGATACTGGCAACAATGTTATTCTATTTCGGATTCATTGCAATATTCAGCGGGATCTTTGTAATAATTGAAGGTTTTATGTCTTCTGAAGATAAAGGTACAATAATTTTAGAAGGAATATTTTATATCCTGTTTGGTCTGCTGTTTTTAATAATGCCGGGATTTGTAATCTCATTTACACTTTACTTTATTGCATTCTGGGCACTCATAGCCGGAATATTTATGATCGTCAAAGCAATCAAATTAAGAAAAGTTATTCAAAACGAATGGCTGATTATTTTTAACGGAATAATCACAGTTATATTAGGTATCCTGATTTTTGCTAATGTCTTTGCAGGTGCAGAGATTCTCGTGATGGTATTCGGATTTTATGCAATACTATCTGGAATAATGATGATGATGATCTCATTTAAAGTAAAAGGTCTGAAGAAGTAAAGTTTATTTAAATTTTTAAGTTCAAACCCCGCAATTCACAGCTTGTTCGAAAACAAAATTTATAAAATTACCTCAAAGCCTCTAAGGCTTTAAGGAATTAATTATTAATTAAAAAAACTTTGAGTCTTGGAGGTAAATCCAAAGTTTTCGGACAGTCTGTTGACTGCGGGGTTTTTATTTTGAAAAAAATTATTATTACGTGAAACCTTATGAAGATATAAAAGTCATAACTATTAGAAATTAAAATTAACAATACTTTAATGAATGAGGTCATTATTATTTCGGTAACTTTTGTGATTGTTTTCATCTTGTCATTGTTAAAATCAAAATTTTAAAACCTAAACAAATTCGCTAAATCAGCGGAAAGGAGTTATAAAAAATGAACAATGCATTAGAAGCATTTATACCGGTAGTTGCAATAGTTTTTACATTCGGAATCCCAGGGGTTTTACTGTTCTGGTGGATCTACACAAAGCATAGAGAGAAAATGAGACTCATTGAAAAAGGTCTGTCACCTGAGGAAGTGAAAGCTTATTTCGCAGATAATACCAAGCCAAAAAATCCATATGCATCTCTTAAGTTCGGACTTGTACTTTTATTCTTGGGCTTCGGTATTTTTCTTGCAAACGTAGCCGAAAGTATTTACGATGTAGAAGAAGGTGTAATGATGGGAATAATAGTTACATTTATTGGATTGGGATTCCTTATTTATTTTCTTGTGGTCAATTCTAAAAACAAAAATGAAACTACTTTAAATCAATGATTTATAAATCTGAATTTTAAAAATTATGAAAACTTCAATTATAGTAATAGCAGTAATCTTCGGATTTTTATTCAACAGCTGCGGATTACTTTCTAAAAAATATACAAAATCTGCAAAAGAAATACATGCAGTATTGTCTGAAGGTAAAACAAAACTTGTATTGAATAATATTAACGGAAATGTAAATATTAAGCAGTCGGATGATTCAGGGTTTGTGAAGATAAAAGCTGAAAAAGAAATTAAAGTTAAGAAAAAACATTTAGATACTCCGTTTGATGAAATCACTATAGAAATTGATACCATTGGAAGTGTAATTAATATAGAAACAGTAATTGGAAAAAGAGGTGAAGATGATGGTTTCAATTTGAACTTTGACAGAAGACAAAAAGTGGATTATGAAATATTCGTACCCGCAGGTATTTCTATAATAATTGAAAATGTAAACGGAACTGTGACCGCTGAAAAAATTTCAAATGATTTAGTGATCCATCAGATTAACGGTGATGTTGAAATTGATAAATATTCAGGCCAACTGGAATGCGAAATCACAAATGGTTCTCTTTCAGGAAAGATCGATTCCACAAAAGGGATGAACATTAATATAATTAACGGAAAAGTGTCTCTTGGATTAAGTAATTATATGAATGCAAAAGTGAATGCAGAATCACTTAACAGCAAGGTTACAACGGAGAACCTTTCTTTCACTGTAATGGATCAGGAAAATAAATCATTTAAAGGTAGTCTGGGATCCGGAGAAGAGAAATCAATTATCTCAATTGAGACTGTAAATGGTAAGATATTTTTATTTGGTGAACAGGACATATAAGAAAGATTTGATTTTGAAAATTGATTTATGCAATTTATTTAAAAATATCTGTAAGTAATAAAAACAATGAAGCTCTCAGATTCTGAAATAATATATAATATTAAAAAAGGGGATACATCATCCTTCAGGATCATTGCCGAAGAGCTAAAGGACAAAGCATTTTCACTGACCATGAAGATCCTTAGAAATAAAGAAGAAGCTGAAGATTGTCTGCAGGAATCATTTATGAAATTATTTAAATCGATAACCGGCAGTAAGTTTGAAGAAAGATCAAAGCTCTCGACATATTTCTATACTATAGTCTATAATACTGCTGTTGATAATTATAAAAAGTTAAAGTCACGCAGATTCAGTATTTTATCAATTGATGTTGAAGGTTCTAGTTTTGAGGAAGGTGATGACCTTGTGAAAAATTATTATGATACAAAGATCAACAAAAGTGAGTTTGATGATAAATATGATCTCAGTACTGAAAGTAAAATTTCTGAAACTGAGATCAAAAAAATTATAAATGATTATATAAATTCAATACCCGAGCAATACTCTGTAATTCTTACGATGTTTTATATAAACGATCTTTCACATGATGAAATAGCAGGTATTCTAAAGCTCCCGCTGGGAACAGTTAAGAACAGAATATTCCGAGCTAAAAATAAACTCAAAGAAATAATATTAAAAAAGTATTCTGAAGAAGAGATTCTTCAGTATGTTTAAATTCGAAAAATATGAAAAAATTTAGTTTTATTCTAAATAATTTTTACAGTATCTTTAACCCAATGCCTCAAGGTAATAATAAAAATATAGACTCTTATCTGGACGACAGTATTCGTCATTCCTTAAGATCTGAAACTTCTGAAGATTTCATGTATGAAATGATGAAGAGGGTAGAGATCGAAAAAGAATTTGCCAGAGAAGACAGGAAAACTGACAAGACAGTAAAGTTTGTAATTGGCGGATTAGTAGCTGTGATGATATTGATCGCATTCGGACTTCCGTTCTTTTTTGGTACTTCCGATGCTGATAGCAGTTATGGATATTACAATATAATGATAGATCAGATAGCAGGTTCTATAGAATACTTCAGTATATTCATGACTGATAATTTAGGCATAGCAGTTAATTCCAAGACAGTGCTGGTACTTCTGATATCAGGTTTATGCATATTTCTTTTTTCAAAAGCAGACAAACTTTTTCTCAAAAAAAGCCTGAACCAAAATTGAATAATAAATTTTAAATATTTAATATATATTATTTCAATTTGAATCTTAAAATCAACATTCAATTATTAACTGCAAACTACTAACCATTTAAAATTTAATATTTAAAATTTAATATTTAATATTGAATAAACCCTTTATTAATGCTGTTGATCTTTCTTGAAGTTCTTTTGAATACACCAATTCCTTCCCTGCTGCCTCCGTCATTTGTGTTACCTTCGATCGTAGTAAGATAGCCTCCGTTCACAGATTCGACTATTCCCGTATGACCTAATCCACCGCCATAAGACATTATGAAAACCTGACCAGGTTTTACGAGTGAGGGATTTGCAAATGCAGCACTTGAAGTTATTTTTTTTCCTTTAGTATTAGTCCAGTGACTTAATACCCCGGCGGTTTTGTAAGCAGGATTACTTTTACCTGAATTTTTATAAGCTTCATTATAGCACCAATATGTAAATGCAGCACACCATGCATAACCCGGACCTAAGCCGACACTCTTTAGATATGCATCTACTTCCGGTCCGCTGTTACTTCCTCTTGGTTTTTCTATAACTCCGATCTGACCTTTTGCAATAGACAGAACTTTTTTGGTAAAGTCTGACAACGGACCCGGCTCAGGTCCGATAGCTTTAAGTTTAAAAAGAGTGATCCATGAAAGAGGACCAATCTTTCCGTCTATTATCAATGGTCTTCCTTCCTGATCGGTAAATCTACTTTGAAAAAGCTTAACGGCATTAAAAGTTTTCGGACCAAAATCTCCATCCACGTCAATAGGACCGCAGCCGTTTTCATTAAGTTTTTTCTGTACCTCTTTTACAATTTTTTTATCTTTCTCTCCTTTGACGACCACTCTTTTTGGATAATCCATAATTATTTATTTAGTTTTAAAAAATATTAAATCAAAATATATATTCTGTATAGAAATTTCAATAAGCGGACATACTTAATTTTCCATTATAAACGAATGATGTACAATGTGTAATTTTCAAAATAAAAGTGATTAGTAATTTAGACTTTGAATTAGTTCTAAATAATGACAAATTACAAACAAATTTTTTATATCAGACTACAAAAAACAAATATCAGCAGAATCTTTTTCCTGATGATTATTATTACCTGTATTTCTATTACAGGTATTAAAGCTCAGAGTGATTCAGCTTTAAAAAGCGCAGATAAAATTTCTTATGATCTGTTCAATAAAGCTGAATGGAATAGTCTTATTTCTTTTTCAGAAAATGCTCTAAAGAAAAATATTGATTTCATTTTTTTAAGAGTGAGACTTGGGATTGCCTATTATGAAACCGGTAAATATTTTGATGCTGTAAAAAATCTTCAAGAAGCATTTGACAAGGGTTATGAGACTCCTCTGCTTATCGAATATCTTTATTTTTCATATTTGGAAGCAGGCAGAAAAGAAGACGCAGATTATTATTTCTATAAGCTTCCTGAAAATAAAAGAAAGAGATTGAAACCTCAGGACAATTCTTTCATGTATGAAATTCATGTGGATGCCGGATACGGACTTAGTAATGATGAGAATAAAAATGAAAATATAGATCTGGACGGATCATTTAATGCCTATGGTGAACAGACACTTTTCGGTAATTATTTTTATCTGAATGCCGGATTTAAACAATTACCTCTGAGATGGCTTAATGTTATTTATAGTTATAATTATCTCAGCCTGAAAAAAACAAAACAGATAATGTATAACAATGTTAAAACATCAGATCCATATACTCAGCAGCAGCAGCAATTTTATATAAAGTATGATATTAGAGCGGGTGATGGATTTGTGATCAGTCCGTCAGGACATTATATCTACACAAGTGATAATACGATATATTCAAAATTTGACAGCGTGAATTATTCCTATAATATGCAGACAATGACATATGATTCACTTAATTATTTTTATACAATAAATAATAAACCAGCAATTCAGGATAATTTTGTGTTGTCACTTTCTCTTTCAAAACAAATGTACATTTTCAAAGCAGCTCTGCATGGCAGTTTCTCATATCTGAATGGTAATCATCAAAGTCAGATCGGTGCAAACTTCAAAGCTTATCCTAAAAAGAAAAATACTCTTTATACCTTTACTGATCTGACTTTGCAAAATCAGAATGATGTTACTAATTTAATAGTTTATCAGTCACTTGGCGGAAAACTTCATAAGAACCTCTGGGGTGAAGCATTTGTAACTATCGGGAAAATGAATAACTACAACGAGCAGAACGGTGCTGTAGTTTATAATAATCCCGATGTGATCAATTTGAAATTCGGTGGTGAAATGAAATATTATTTTAATGAAAATCTTTCTGCATCATTGATCTATGTAAATGAGCAGAGAGAAAAAAATTATCTGACATATACTTTAACCAAAAATGGAAACAATAGTCCTATTGCAAATCCTGAATATTTAAGTCTGGATTATTCAGTTAACACAATTCTCGCAGGACTGAAGTTGTATTTTTAAAAATTGAATTTTAGAAAGTTAATTTACTTTCAGCTCATTTCATTTTTTCAGAACCATACGTTTGGTTTCATGCAGCTTTCCATTGAAAGAAATCGCATAGAAATATATTCCACTCGCATAATTACTGCCGTCAAATTTAACATCATAATTTCCTGATACCTGCATTTCATTCACTAATAATGCAAGTTCATTACCCAAAATATCATACACTTTTATTGAAACATTATTGGTGTACCCTACTATGTAATTTATATTTGTATGCGGGTTAAATGGATTTGGATAATTTGAAAGTGATGAAATATTTTTTTTCGGAGCTGCATTTGATAAAGTGCTGAAGACTTTAACTTCAGATTCAGAATAAATAATAGTACCGTTTTCACCGAAAGCAAATACACCTGCACTATTACAATTCAGGGTAAGTAATTTGTTATCTGTTAATGAATTCATTTTCACCCAGCTAATTCCTGCATCTGAAGAATGAATGACCGTTCCATTCTTACCAACAGCAGTTACATTAAAACTATCAGTGAACTTTACGGAAAAAAGATCTTTATATTGGATGTGAGATATATAATCCCATTTTGCACCTCCGTCTGAAGTTCTGAAAACAGTTCCGTTTTCACCAACTATCAATCCTGATATACCTCCGTTAAAATCTATCGAGTTAAGATCATATGGAATTAAATTTTGTGTGCTCCATGTATTTCCTCCATCAGATGTAACAGTTAAATTTCCATTGTCGCCAACTACAAATCCATTTTCACGGTCAGTAAAATGTATATCCTTGAAAGTACCGATAGTAAAATTACTGAAAAGACTTTTCCATGAATCACCACTGTTAGTAGTTTTTAAAATAGTACCCGTTGAATTATATTCATTACCACCGCAGATGAATCCATTATATTTATCTTTAAAAAAAATTTTATTCAAATGGAAATCAGGATTTTGTTTAACAAAGGTGATCACTTCTTTCCAGTTATCACCTCCGTCTGTTGTTTTGAAGATCAAGCCGTTGTAGCTGCAAACAAATCCTGTAAAATCATTTACAAAACAAACTGAGCTGAGTATTAAGTTATCTCTGATCAAAATTTTTTCCCATTCGGACTTTAAATTAGAAACAGAATTTGAGATCTTTTTTCTGAATAAAATTCCGTTATCTCCTGCACAAAATAAAGTTCCGTTATCAGTGACATAGCTGTTGTGGAAATTCAAGTTATTACCTGAAAGTACATTCCAGTTATTTCCTTTATCCGAAAATTTCAAAACCCTTCCTCCATTTCCACATAAAAATAATTCAGAACTGTTTTTAAAAAATACGTTTTTAAAAATCCCTTCTTTCAGAAATCCGGATCTCTGTGAGGTATCTTTCAGCCATTGCTTTCCACCGGTTGATGTGATGAGTACAGTACCCAAATCGGTAACGATACAGCCGTGGTTTGGGTCAGCAAAATCCATTGACCTGACAAGATCGACACTTCCACCAAAAAGGTAGGGAAGTCCGAGAGAATTTCTTTCCCAATTGTCACCTCCGTTATTTGAAATATAAAAGTCGCCTTGTGGTGAATTACCAGCAGCAAATATTTTATTGGGGGATAAATATTCAATTTCCTTGATCTGCGAAGAAAACGGAATGTCAGCTTTGAGAAATTCCCAACTGATTCCTGCATTGGTAGTCCGGATAATTTCATTGTAACCTCCGCAAATACCGGTGTCCCCGTTCAGAAAATTTACACAAAACAGAGGAATGTTGATTTGTGAATTTAAATTTACCCATGTATTGCCATGATCTTCACTCATTAAAATTTTTCCTCCGAGTCCGCAAACATATATCTTGTTTTCTTTTATACAAATGTCGTACAGATCCAATGAGGAATAATTGCTGATCTGCTTCCAGTTGACCCCGCCGTTATTTGTAATTAGTATAAGCCCATCTTTGCAGACACAAATGCCTAAATCTAAATTCCAGAATTCCATTTTAAAAATTTCCTTTTGTGTCCCCGAATTCAGACTTATCCAGTTTATGCCTTTGTCGGTAGTTTTAATTATATTTCCCATAGAGCCGGCTGCAAATCCTGTATTGTCATTAACAAAATAAATACTGTTAAGAGTGTTGCCTGTCGGAAGAGGATGCTGCCACTGCCATTGAGACTGCGAATAAATTTGTATTGATTGAAAAAAAATACATTGCAGCATAATGGAAAATTTTACAGCATTAGATAACTCAAACAACTTTAAATCAAATAATTTTTTCATAATGATCTTCTCCTTTTAATTAATTCCTGTGTAAAATATTCAGACAGTACAGAAAAGTCAATTGGTAATATTCTGTGTTTGTGAAAATGAATTTAATTCATGATCCGAAGAATCCGATAAGCAAGTGATTTTGCGTGAACGATTTAGATTAGTAAACTTTGATTTAAAATCGGCAGGTGTTATAAATTTATAATTTCATAATTAGATTTAAAATTATTAAAAGACCTACTGAATTTTTATTTATATATTCCATGTAAGATTGATTAATTTATCGAATGCAAAAAAGAATTCTCATTGTGCGGATGGATAAGGTCGGTGATGTGGTGATGATAACACCAATGATCAGGGAGCTGAAAAAAAAGTTTCCGGATTCATTTGTAGGAACTCTTACATCTGAAAACACAGCAGATATATTAATGAATAATCCCTATCTCGATGTAAGCATTACTGATGACATGAAGAAAGGATCATTTGGAAAAGTCGTGAAGGAGATAAGATCTCACAAGTTCACAGACGGTTTACTTGTCATGCCAACCGAAAGAGCTGCATATCAAATGTTTCTGGCGGGAATAAAAAACCGCATCGGAGTCGGTAAAAAACTCTACGAGGTCATTACTTTTATGAAAAGTGTCTCCCGCAATAATTACATTCCGCTCAGACATGAAGCGGATTATTGTATGGATCTTGCACGTGCGCTTGGAGTTGTCACTGATGACCTGATTCCCGAGATTTTTCTAACTGAAATAGAATTGAAAGAGGGAGGCGAAATACTTTCCGGACTGGGGTGCAATATGGATTCTGAAAAGATCATTGTTCATACAGGCTCAGGAAATTCCTCACGTAACTGGAGTGAAGATAAATACATGAATTTGATAAAGGAAATTATTAAAATTAAACCAAACGCATATATTATTCTTACAGCAAAAGAAATGTCCGGTGATTTTCAAGACAGTATTAGAAAATTAAATAGTGAGAAAATAATAAATGCTGCTGTGTCTATTAAACGGCTCAGGGATCTTATTAAAATAATTGGTAATGCAGATGTTTTAATCGCTTCTTCCACAGGTCCGCTGCATATTGCATCTGCTCTTAAAGTAAAAACGATAGGGTTATATTGTCACAGAGCGATGAATTGTGCAAAACACTGGGGAGCTTTAGGGAACAAAGCAGTGAATATTGAAGTAAGACGTGAGAATTGTGATTTGTACTGTAGCAGCGATAAAGAAATTTGTGAATTTGAGAACGGAATTACAATTAAAGAAGTATTAAAAATAATGGCATATAATAAAATTATTTATCTTATATTTACGATATATTTATATTAACTGTAAACAATTTTTTTCAAATTAAAAAAAAATAATGAAAATAAATACAAAAAAATCTCTAAAATCAACTTTAATGATGATCATTTGTTTGGTATCATTTATTAAGTTTTCCGGATGTTCGGAGGATGATATACTTATTCCTGTAGTTACATATTCAAATTTGAGCGTTTATCATGTGGATATGATTACTGGAAATTTAGATATCCAGATAAACAATGTAGTGGCAGCATCAAATGTAGTCTATCTTGAAAGACTAAATTATCAGCAACTCTTACCGGGAAATAACAATCTGAAAATTCAAAACGCTTCCGGTACAACATTAATAGATACAACATTTTTCCTTTCTGAAAATAATTACTATTCTGTTTTTATTTATGATGTCGGAGGTGTTGCAAAACCTCTTATTGTAACTGACAATCTTACTAATCCGGGTACTACAAATTCATCTGTCAGATTTATAAATTTTGCACCCGGCGCCGGATCTCTTGCATTAGGTGGTACAAGTAAACCTTCTCCATGGTTTCCAAATGAAGCTTACGGAGTTCCTGCAAGTTTCAGACCCATCACTGGCGGTGTTTATAATCTATATATGAATGAAGCTCTTACACCGAATACATTAGCTACTCTTATCGATCAGACCTTGGCAGCGGGAAGGATCTATACTATTATAGGTAAAGGTATTGCAGGTGGTACAGGTAATCAGAATATAGGAATAGTCGTTTACAACAATCAATAATATAAAATAAATCATAAAAAAAAGTCCGCTAAATGCGGGCTTTTTTTTTACAATGTAATTTCTTTGTGAAAGAAAATGGAATGCAAAAACTGCGGCAATGATTTTACCGGTAAATTCTGTAATGAATGCGGTCAGAAGAATGTTGACGGCAGAATTACGATCCGGGAGATACTTCATAATTTTATACATTCTTTTACTCATATTGACTCCGGTATTTTTTTTCTGATAAAAGAATTATTTATCCGCCCCGGGGCAGTAGTCAGAGAATATCTCAGCGGTAAAAGGAAAAAATATTTCAACCCATTCCAGTTTCTGATCATCGCAATTGCAATCGCTGCTTTTCTTGCAGTAAAATTCACTTTATTCGGTCCAAACATAGATCCTGATACAATAGAAGCGTTAAATTCCCAGCAGAGATTCTGGTTACTGTTCAATAAATTTATTTACAGGAATTTTAACTTAATATTGTTTCTCAGCGTGCCGGTAGCTGCAGTTTATTCCAGATTAATATTCAGGAAGTCAGGTTATAACTATGCAGAGCATCTTGTATTCAATACTTTTTTAGCGGCTGAAAGAACAGTTTTGTATATAATCTTAACTCCGCTGATTTACTTCACGAAATCGAACTGGACTATAGGTGTAGGAATTTATTATATATTATGGGTAATTTATTACGGATATTCATATGTCAGTTTTTTTGGCGGGAATAAATTTATAACTATTTTAAAATATATCTGTGTGCTTTTATTGCTGATGCTGACAAGTCAGACCATTTCAATGTCGGTGTTTTATTTTTTCTTTTACAAGTAATCGGATTTAGTTTTTTACAAAAATCTTTTGATTTTTAAATATTGATTTTTTTTCAAGCTCTTTTCTTTTATCAAATGCCAATCCCGGCCAATTTACAAGAATAAGCTGTGCAGCATTTCTGTCAGCGATTGCAAGATCGTCTATGTCAACAATAATATCACCGTTCAGATTTGTAACTGCATTTCCTAATGTATAATTGAACAGGTCATTATCAATCATAACAAGATCATCAGAATCAATTATCTGATCGTTATTCACATTCCCGCTGTAAATACAGCCCCGGCTTCCTTTCAATACCATGTTGCTGCCATAAGCCTGCGAAACTGAGGAAGTGAAGTCATAGAAATTATTTCCTTCTGCCAGTGTTACTCCGCCGGATTTACTCCAGGTCTCAAGACCGTTTTTTGTTTTTACGACTATATAATAATTGGAGAACAAAGAAATGTTTTGAAAATCGAAGTTACCTGTTAGGTTAACTGAATCTATTATTGCAGATGCAGAATCTACAACTTGATAAGGAGAAGTGCTTTTTCTTAAATAAACAGTGGCAGTTTCTTTTTTAAAAAGTTTATCGTTTGAAACATTGTATAATCCTTCAATCGAAATTTTCAAATTAAGGTTTACATTTACAAAAACCGGATTCATATTTATAAAATGGTTTGAACATCGTGTCATTTCTTTATTTAAACAGCCATTTGCGTCATACCAGTTGATCTTTGTTCTTGTTGCTGATAATGGTGATTCACAACTGTCTCTAAAAATAATAGGATTAGTATCAAGAGCTGATAAATTAATTGGAGTTGATGATTTTAAATTATATCTGCCGATCAGGATTGGGACACCTTGCTGCATGATTAAACCACCTCCGCATCCGGGTAATGAATTAGCAGCAGCTCTGAATTCATAATTCCCTGGAGAGTTTGAAGCAATTATTGTATTTGTATTCCTAGGTCTGAAACTTTCCGGTAGGTCTGAAACTGGAACACCGTTTGCAGTGTCAAGCATGAAAGATGAAGCCGATCCGAAACCAGCATAAAAAGTCCCAAGTGATTGAGGTCCTCTAAGAAAAAATGTCCATCCTGCTAATTGCATTACCGTGGCATCGGTATGAGTAAAAACCAGATCAAATTTTAACAGATAAGGAGAAACCAGATTAAAGTTTTTTGCTTCAAGAGTGTATTGCGGAATCTGAGCTGATGACTCATTTATAATTATCAACTGTGAAATTAATATTAAAATAAAAATTATCTTTTTCATAAATAGTTTGAAATTTATTGAACAATTAAATTTTCAAATATTGAAATTAAGGTGTTATTACACCTGCAAACAGAAACACATTATTATCAGCTATAGCAAGATCATCAAGGTCAACAAATCTGTCACCATTCAGATCTGTAATAACATCTCCGCTTAAGAAATTTGTGCCGTCATTATATACTCTTGACATATCTGAAATATCTACAAATCCGGAGTTATCAATATCCCCGCTGTATAAACAATATTTGCTTCCTTTTAAAACCAAATTATTACCATACGCTTTTGAAGAGGCAACTGTGAAATCATAATTTAAAGTATTTCCGATTACTATATTCTCTCCGCCGGATCTGCTCCAGGTCTCGAGTGAATTTATATACTTCATCACAAGATAATACGATCCACCTTGAATAAAACGAAAAGTAAAATTACTTAACAATGTATTTGAGTCTAAAATAGAAATTGATGAATCTATAATCTGATAAGGGGAAACTGATTTTCTCAAAAACAATTTAATTGAATCTCTTTTAAGATGTTTATTCTGAATTGGTCTGTATAAGCCTTCTATAGCAACTTTGATTTCAAGTGAAGTTTGAATTCCGGATGTGTCAATAAGGTAAGAAGCTCCCGAAGTTACATTCGTATTTACTGTTCCTACATAAGCGTAAATTTTCGTAAACGGATCCGGTGACTGTGTTCTCCATGCAAAGTTTAACGGAACATTCGCGAAAGATCCGGCAGTTGTCTGAATTTTCATTTTTGCAATCTTCGTTCCCGGACTTCCGTTGTTTGTCATAATAAAACCATTCCCCGCGCTTGGGAAAATATTTGCAGCAAGTCTTAGCTGACTTCCTGATACCTGAGGATTTCGCGGCCGCATATTGACAGGGAGATCAGAACTGTCAGAAGAATATGTATAAGATAATGTTCCGCCATTTGCAATATCAGTATTAACATTAAAAAAATATTGTCCTCCGGAATATTCAAATACAGTCGGTGAATTTGTATGCTCCAATCGAATCTCAAATTCTAAAACATTCGGTGATGTAAATACAAAATTCAATGATTTAAGATTAAATGTTGGAGTTTGAGAAAACATAATTCCCGGCGAAAACAGAATAATTATTATTATTGATTTGAAAAAATTTATCATTTGAAATCTCCTGTAAATGTTTTGCTTTTTAATGAAATGTTTCTTTTATTTGTTGTCTGTCCCGGCCATTCTACTAAGATCAACTGTCCGGCATTCCTGTTTACAATTGCCATATCATCTATATCAACTATATTATCTCCGTTTAGATTTGTGATACTATTTCCCAAGACATAATTATAAACGTCATTATCAATCATACTCAGATCATCAGTATCAATTATCTGATCGTTATTCACATTCCCGCTGTAAATACAATACCGGCTTCCGTTCAGTACCATATTATTACCAAATGCCTGAGATGCTGAAGTCGTGAAGTTGTAGGAGTTACCGCCGACTATTAATAATTCACCGCCCGACTTACTCCATGTTTCTATAGTATTTCTGCTTTTTACCGCGATATAGTAATTTCCATTCAGATGATTCTCAAATATGAAATTTGCTGTTAAATTAACGGAATCAATAAACGCTACTGAAGAATCTAATATCTGATAAGGTGTATTTACGCTTCGCAGAAAAGCTGTAACAGATTCCTTTCTGTTTAATGTATTATTTATTGGATTATAAAGTCCTTCATTTGCCATAATTATATTAAGACTTATATTATTTTCCAATCCAGATAGATCTACTGAATGACTTGCGCATCTGGTCATTTCAACTCCTAGACAATGACTTAATATGTATGGATTTATCTTTGTTCTTGTAACTGAAAGAGGAGTATCACAACTGTCTCTAAAAGTAAAAGAGTTTTCATTTAAAACACTAATGTCTATTATGGATGTAGATTTTAATTTATATCTGCCAATTAATGTAGGTACATTGACTGGTATAGATAATCCGTTTCCACATCCGGGGAGAGAGTTTGCAGCAATTCTGAATTCATAATTACCAGGTGAGTTTGAAGCAATCACAGTATTAGGATTTCTAGGTCTGAAAGATTCAGGTATATCTGAAACAGGAATTCCATTTATTGTGTCTAAAACAAAAGAAGAACTTGTTCCAAATCCGGGAAGAAAATTGCCTAAAGTCTGAGGTGCTTTTAAAAAAAACTGCCAGCCAGCTAATTGCCATTGAATAAAATCCAAATTGGTAAAAACCAGATCAAACTTTAAAGTATGGGCATTTGTAAGTTCGAAATTTTTTGCTTCAAGTGTATATTGTGGCAATTGTGCATTAGAACTATTAGTTAAAACAAGCATACAAAATATTGAGAATAGAAGTAAATTTTTTTTCATATTTATTTAAAGTTTATAAAGTGTAAATTACTCAATCTCCATAAATCGGATTTCTAATTAATTTATTTCTATTATTATCAATGATAGACATATCTCTTCCCTCTACAACAAAATCACCATTAAAATCAGTTGGTCTAAATCCAGATGCATAAGTAAAAACATCATTATCTACATCACTTAAATCAGAAATATCAATTATATAATCCTGATTGACATCACCACTATAGATACAATATAATGTTCCTCTAAGTGCTAAATTATTTCCATATGCTTTTGAAGCTGATGTTGTAAAATCATAATTATAAATATTACCATTCATCACCGTTTCACCACCTGCTTTACTCCAAGTCTCAAGAGAATTATAATGTTTTACAACAAGATAGTAAGTTCCGTTGACAGCGTTTCTATATGTGAAGGTTGCACTTAAAGATAGTGAATCAATTATGTTTGTTGCTGAATCAACATAGTTATAAGGTGCAACTGATTTTGCAAGATATACCGTTACAGTATCTCTTCTATTATGAACGTGGAAGGCAGTTTTCAATAATCCGTCAATTGCTACTTTTAAATTGAAAGTTAAAATTATTCCAGATGAATCAATCGAGTGAACAGCATTTGAAGTTATGTTAGTATTAGTATTACCAACATATGCGTATATTTTTGTATAAGGATCAGGAAGATTATTTCTCCATTCAAAACTCAAGGGTGCATTAGTAAGAGATGGTGCAGTAGTAGTTAATTTCATACTGACAATTCTTGTACCGGGATTTCCGTTGTTAGTCATTATAAAGCCATTACCAGCTCCTGGAAACAAATTGCTTGCAAGTCTGAGTTGATTTCCGGATATCTGAGGATTTCTGGGTCTCATATGCTGAGGAAGTTCAGAAGTATCTCCGGCATAAGTATAAGATAATGTTCCTCCGTTCGCAATGAGTGGATTGAAATTAAAAAAGTACTGACCACCGGAATATTCAAAAGTTGTAGGCGCATTTGTATGTTCAATGAAAATATCAAACTGCAATACATTTGGAGCCGGATGTGAAAAATTTTTTGCTGTTAAATTATACAATGGTGCTTGTGAAAAAGAAACTACAGGTAATATTAAATACAAAAAAATAAATAATTTGGATAAAATGTTCATTTGGTTCTCCTTGCAATTGTTTTATTATTTAATAATTTTTTTCTTTTTTGAAATGTCTGACCCGGCCATTTAACTAATACAAAGTTACCGGCATTCTTATCAACAATTGCAAGATCATCAATATCTACAATATCGTCACCGTTAATATTAGTCAGCGAATTTCCTCCTGCATAATTATACAAATCGTTATCAAGCATTGTAAGATCATCTGTGTCTATAATATTGTCGTAGTTAAAATTCCCGCTGTATATACAATACTTGTCACCAACTAAAACCAGATTATTTCCATAAGCTTTAGAAGCTGATATTGTAAAGTCGTAAAAATTTGTACCATTTTGAAAGTTTGTTCCGCTCTGTTCACTCCACGTTTCCAGACCATTTTTATTTTTTACTGATATGTAATATGTACCTGCTGGTCTGTTGTAAAATATATAATTCCCTGACAAAGTAGATGAATCAATTAATCCCTTTGAGGAATCTATTATTTGATAAGGTGAATTCACATTTCTTAAATAAGCAGTAACAGAATCTTTTCTGTTTAATCTATTAAAAACAGGATTATATAAACCTTCAATTGACAATTTTAAATTTATCTGTATAAAAGGAAACACTCCTGAAATATCAACATTATGATTTGCACATCGCGTCATCTCTTTATTCAAACAATTATTTGCATCATACCAATTGATCTTTGTTCTGGTTACCGATAGTGGCGATTCGCAACTGTCTCTGAATATTATTGGATTATTTAACAATACGTTTGGATTTATTATTGTGGAAGCTTTCATGTTATATCTACCTATTAAAATAGGAATGTCTTTAGGAATTATTAACCCATTTCCGCAGCCTGGAAGAGAATTTGCAGCTAATCTGAATTCATAATTTCCAGGAGAATTTGCAGCGACAACTACATTTGATCCTCTTGGTCTAAAAGATTCAGGAAGGTCTGAAACCGGCACCCCGTTACTTGTATCAAGCATATATGCAGATGCTGATCCAAATCCCGCAGAAAAAACTGCTAACGTCTGGGGAACTCTGAAAAAGAACTGCCACCCCGCTAATTGTAAAGGTGTATCATCAGTTTTTGTAAATATTAGATCAAACTTCATTGTGTATTCGTCAGAAAGCACATAATTTTTTGCTTCCAGAGTATATTGCGGAATCTGTGATTTAAGCTGATTTGCAAAACTAAGCAAAAAAAATAATGAGAAAAGTGGTATAATTTTTTTCATATTTCCCTAATTAAAAATTTATTTGTACAAATGTAGAGTATAGCCTCTTTAAATTCAATTCACGTAAAAATAGACAGATTGGATTTTGATTTCCGGTTTCTAAAATAAAATTAATATCTCTCAAAAATTATCTTCTTATAAATTGATTTAAACTTCATATTTAATTAATTTGGCATACCTCAATTTCTTCAAAAATAATAATGATGTCTGATCTGAAAATTTTTGCCGGTAGGTTTTCAAATAATCTCGGCAAGAAAATTGCTGCAAGCCTGAAGATGCCACTTGGCAAGTGTTCGATACGGACATTTTCTGATGGAGAGATCTGGGTAAAGTATAATGAAAATATCAGAGGCTCTGATGTTTTCATTGTTCAATCCACTATGCCTCCTGCAGATAATCTGATGGAACTTCTGATCATGATAGACGCTGCTAAAAGAGCATCAGCAAGAAGAGTCAATGCAGTCATTCCATATTTTGGATATGCGCGTCAGGACAGGAAGGATCAGCCGAGAGTATCTATAACAGCAAAGCTCGTTGCAAATCTCATTACTAAAGCCGGCGCAGACAGGGTGATCACAATGGATCTTCATGCTGCTCAGCTTCAGGGTTTTTTTGATATACCTGTGGACCATCTTTACGGATCTGCCGTCTTTATGAATAAATTAAGAAAACTTAAAATACCAAATCTTGCAATCGTTTCTCCCGACGTTGGAGGGATCAAGATGGCCAGAGCTTATGCAAAAAGACTTCATGCGGATTTAATTGTTATTGATAAACGCAGACCAAAACCTAATGTCGCTGAAGTAATGGATATAATCGGAGATGTTGGAGGAAAGAATATTATTATTATAGATGACCTTATTGATACCGGTGGAACTTTCGTTAATGCTGTAAATGCGCTGAAAGCAGAAGGAGCAAAAGATATTTATGGCGGATGTACTCATGCTGTATTCTCAGGAGAATCACTTGACCATATAAATAAATCTCCTCTGAAAAAACTTTACGTAGCTGATACTCTTCCAATGTCACATACATCAAAAAAGATAGAAGTAGTTTCCGTTGCGGAAATTTTTGGAAAATCCATTTATCGTACAAATAAAAATCAGTCGATCAGTTCACTTTTTGATGTCGATAAAGCTTTGTAAATTGAATTGAAAGCAACATCTCTTATCCCTATTTTCCCTGAAATTAATTTAACCAAACTAATAAGTAAAACTTAAAAATATAAAATGAGTGTAGATATAGTAATGCCGAAAATGGGCGAATCTATTATGGAAGGAACGATCTTAAAATGGCATAAAAAGCCGGGTGACAATGTAGATGTAGATGAAACTATTCTTGAGATTTCCACAGACAAAGTCGATACGGAAGTCCCTTCTCCCGAAGCAGGAGTTGTTTCGGAGATTTTATTCAAGGAAGGAGATGTAGTAGAAGTCGGCAAAGTCATTGCCCGTCTGGGTTCTAACGGCGCAGCAACTTCCGAATCCGAAAAAGCCGAAACTAAATCTTCTGAAACCTCTGAAGTTAAAGAAGAAAAATCTGAACCTGTTCCGGAAATGAAGTCTGAAAAACCCGAAGCTGCATCTCCACAGACTACTGAAACACAAAAGATCATTACAGGCAGCGGCAGCAAATTTTATTCTCCGCTTGTTCTGAACATTGCTCAGGTAGAAGGTATTGGAATGTCAGAACTTGAAAACATTTCGGGTACAGGAATAGATGGCAGAGTTTCTAAAAAAGATATTCTTGCATATCTGAAAGACCGCACTTCAGCACCGGCTGCTGAGTCACCAAAGAAATCAGTGGAAATAAATTTAGATAATAAAGATACCAAAGAAACCAAGCCGGCTGCAGCTCCTGAAAGAAAGATTGAAGTACCTCAACCGAAAATTGATTATAACGAAGAAGGTCTGTCTGTAATGGAGTTTGATAATGTCAGACAAAAAATGGCTGAGCACATGATCAATTCTGTCAGGATATCTCCGCATGTGCAGGCAGTTGCAGAATGTGATCTCACAAATGTAGATAAGGTCAGAGCAAAAATGAAAAATGAATTTGTTGAAAAAGAAGGATTTAATCTTACCTACATGCCTTTCATTTGTGAGGCTGTGATCAAAGCATTAAAAGATTTTCCGTTAATAAATTCGATCATAGATGATTCTTCAGTTCCGTACAAAGCAATTACAAGAAATTCCATAAACCTCGGAATCGCCGTAGCAATGGAT
Organism: Ignavibacteria bacterium; assembly: GCA_035443185.1. Taxonomy (GTDB): domain Bacteria; phylum Bacteroidota; class Ignavibacteria; order Tepidaquicellales; family Tepidaquicellaceae; genus UBA2330. Next base: position 90,161 of record DAORRV010000001.1, read on the forward strand.
AACGGCGGACTGATAGTTCCTGTAATTCATAACTCTGACGGAATGAATCTTATAGGTATTGCAAGAAGTCTGAACGATCTTGCCAAACGTGCGAGGATAAAAAAACTGACACTGAATGAAATTCAGGGCGGTACTTTTTCGATTACGAATTTTGGTGTGTTTGGAAATGATATCGGAATTCCGATCATCAATCAGCCTCAGGTTGCGATACTCGGACTCGGAGCAATTAAAAAAAGACCTGTAGTGGTGGAGACAGAAGAAGGTGATTTCATAGTTCCGAGAAAGACAATGTTCATAACACTTTCATTTGATCACAGACTTGTGGATGGTGCGCTCGGCGGAATGTTTGTAATGAAGATCGCACATTATCTGAATTCATATAAACTTTAACAAAGAAAATTAAGTTAATCAAAAGGGAATAAAACTTTTATTCCCTTTTCCTTTATACATCAAATTTAATTATGAATAAAATACTCTTAATAATTTTACTGACCTTTTCTTCGGTCAATATCTTTTCTCAGGAGACTGCTGATACAAAGTACTGGATAATTTTTAATGACAAAGGAGATTTTAAATCTGATATCGTTATCACCCCAGGCAGTAAAGCTTATGATGCAGGGATGGAGCTGCTCACTGAAAGAGCTGTTCAGAGAAGATTAAAAGTCCTTAGTGAGGAAAACTTGATTGATTATGCAGATCTGCCTGTAGAAAATTCTTATATTCAGGAAATAAAAAATAACGGCATTGAAGTGATCGCAGTCTCCCGATGGCTGAACGGTATAAGTGCATATATGACAGAGGCTGAAGTAAAAAAAATAAAAGGACTGGATTTTGTAGATCATCTCGGATATGTGAAGACTCTTGTAAATCAGGAATTTGAAGTTGTTAATGAATATATTGAATCAGAAATTTCTGATTCATCATATAAATTAGATTATGGAAAATCTTTAAAGCAAATGGAAATGGTGAACGTACCGAAAGTTCATGACATGTATATAAACGGAAAAGGCGTTATGATAGCAAGTTTTGATGACGGTTTTGACTGGAAAAATCATGAGAGTCTTATGAGTCTGAATATTATAGAAGAGTATGATTTTGTAAATAAAGATCCTAATACATTTGCTGAGAAGAATCAAAAGTATGAAGATTCAAAAAACCAAGGTTCACATGGTACATCGACAGTATCTACTATGAGCGGTTTTAAAGAAGGAAGGTTGATTGGTCCGGCATTTGGCTCGGATCTGCTTCTTGCGAAAACAGAATATGTTGAATCTGAAACACCAATGGAAGAAGACTTCTGGCTGGAAGCGACAGAATGGGCTGAAGCAAAAGGTGTTGACATTATTACTAGTTCATTGATCTATAAAACTTATGATGCTCCCTACAATAAAAATTCTTATACATATGAGGAACTTGACGGGAATACTGCAATCATAACAAATGCGGCAGATCGGGCAGCCTACCTTGGAGTTGTTGTTTGCCAGTCAATGGGAAATTATTTTCAGACAAAAGAACCGTCACTTGGATCTGCTGCCGATGCCGACTCAATTATTTCCATTGGAGCGGTCACATATTCAGGTGATCCTGCAAGCTTTACATCCAATGGTCCTACCAGCGACGGCAGGATCAAACCGGACGTCGTAGCACCCGGTGTAAATGTTTATTCAGCAAAGGTCAAAGAAATTTCAGGAAATAATAGTACATATGAATTTGTAAGCGGTACGTCTTTCTCTACTCCTATTACTGCAGGTATTTGTGCTTTGATACTTTCAGCACATCCGGAACTCACACCTATCCAGGTGAGAGATGCTCTCAGAAATACAGCATCACAATCTGATAATCCGGATAATGTTCTTGGTTGGGGAAATGTAAATGCTTATGACGCTTTGCTTTATTTCGGAATGGCATGGAGCAATGAATTTCAAATTGAAAAACCTGAAAGTGATAAAATAATTATATCTACATATCTTGCTTCAAAAGATATTATTGATCCGAATTCAGTTACAATGCATTATAGCTTTGACAACGGTAAATCCTACAGCTCTATGACCATGGATCTTTCTGAAGTGATGGATGCTGAAACTAACTCAGGTAAATATTCAGCGCAACTGAATCTTGACAAAAACATGGACGACTTTAAAGTTTATTTTAGTGCTGAAGATAATTCAGGGAAAAGATCTGAATTCCCAAAGGTAAGTTCGGCTAATTAAAATTTTTTAAGAACTATATTAATAAAAACATATATTATCCGCAGAGTAACGTGTTTTTCGGACTCAGCAGGAACATTTTTTTTTAGATCAATAAATAAAAATTCCGAACTCAGTTTATCTGATCCCGGATTTTTTAATGTTCATATCCAAACTTTCCAAAAGCAAAAAATTTAATCAAACTTCAAATTTATTATCGTCTCCGCTGAGTCACGTGCTCTTCGGACTCTACGGAAAGATTAAGTCTTATCGGGATTTATTATCAGCCATTTAAGCTTTGTACCTTCGAGGCAAATCCAACTTTTTAAACAGAAGCTACTTTTCGTATAATTCTCTCTCGGTGACTTCACATAAAATATGTCCAACGGTAATGTGCCCTTCCTGAATCCTCTGAGTATTTTCAGAAGGTATGACAATTGAAATATCGCAGACTTCTTTAAGTTTGCCCCCGTTATTTTTTCCGAGAAGCCCTATGACCTTCATATTTTTTTCCTTTGCTTTTGAAACTGCTTTCAGAATATTTGGTGAGTTTCCGCTTGTGGAAATACAGATCAGTACGTCACCGTCATTCCCAAGTCCCTCTATATTTCGGGCGAATACATTTTCAAATCCAATATCATTTCCGCCGGCAGTTAGATTTGAAGTGTCAGTAGTCAGTGCAATAGCGGCAATAGCGGGTCTGTCCAGGTCATGAGAAAGTCTGATCATAAATTCTGTAGCGAGATGCTGACAGTCTGCTGCGCTGCCACCGTTTCCGCAGAGCAGTATCTTCTTTCCATCCTTCACTGACTTAACAAGGAGATCAGAAGCATCGCAGATTGTTTCGTAACATTTCTCTGCGATCATATTTTTTACCTCAGCACTTTCGCTGAGCGAAGTTGTGATGAATTCTTTTCTGTTAAACATATTCTTTTATGTAATTTGATTTACAATCTTTTCAGCAATTCCGCTGGAGTTTTCAAAAACTAATCTGCATTTTTCACCGGTCTCATCTCTTAATTCTTTATTTGTCAAAAACTCTCTGAACACCCGATAAAATTGTTTTGTATCTTTAATCACAATACCGCAGCCTTTTTCTATCAGGATCTCATCTTCATCTGAATTTTTTATTTTATTGGAAAATAAGATCGGCATATTAAATATAGCAGGTTCGAGTATATTATGAAGTCCCGTTTTAAATCCTCCTCCGACATAGCTCAGATATGCAATGCCGTATAGCTTTGACAAAATTCCTATCCTGTCCACAATGATCAGATTTTCACCGTTGAATTTCCCAATATCACTAAGCCGGATGTATCTTAAATTTTCATATTTTTGAGAAATTATTTTTTCTATTGCAGAGATCTTGGTTTCTTTTGGCTCATGCGGGACGAGTACAGTCAACAGATCTTTTTCAAAACTTAATGATTTATCTAATGCAGGCAGTATTATGTCTTCATCATCTTTCCATGCACTTCCCATTACAAATACTTTCCTGCCGTTAATCACTGACGGCGGAATGACATCTTCAGTGTTTGAATTAATTTTTACAGACTGAAGTACTCTTTCAAATTTTGAATCACCAATTTTTACTATCTTGGTATTTTCATCTTTTAGCTTTTCACTGTAATTTTTTTCATCAAAATCATCAATGACAAATGCAGTATCTATCATTCCATAAAGATTTTTCTTAAATGAACTGATGACGGGAATACTCCAAGTCGAATCATTTTCATCATAGCGGGCATTTGCAAGCACCCTCTTAATTCCTCTTTTACCAGATTCATTCAAAATATTATACCAAAGATCATACCTCATAAATATAAGAATATTGGGATTTATAAGATCAAGAAATTTTTTCTGATTAGAAATGGAATCAAGAGGTATATAAGTCTTTATCACATTATCTGAAATTATCTTTGCATTATTAAAACCTGAAGGTGAAAAAAATGAGATTACAACATTGTAATTCTTTTTGGTGAATTCATCTGCGAGCGGGATTGCCTGTTGATATTCACCTAATGAAGATGAATGTATGATAACCGTTTTATTGTTTTTTAAATGAGAAAGAGATCTGCTCAAATCATTGAACAAACCTCTTCTTTCTTTTAAACCTTGTCTAACTTTTGAATTGAAAACCGAATATAATTTGAAGAACAACCAAATTAACGGAATACCAAATAAGTTATAAACTATAAACCAGAATTTTTTCATGGTACGGGAAATTTAGACTTCCATGATCTCTTTCTCTTTCACAACAAGTAAATTGTCGATGTCTTTTGTAAAGCTGTCTGTTAATTTCTGTATTTCATTTTCACCATGCTTTCTTTCATCTTCGGAAAAATGATCTTCCTTTTCAGCCTTCTTTAATTCTTCTATGCCATCTCTTCTGATATTTCTGATAGAGATCTTACCTTCTTCACCGAATTTCTTAACAAGCTTTACAATCTCTTTTCTTCTTTCTTCATTCAAAGCCGGAATAGGGATTCTGATCAGGTTTCCGTCATTGGCAGGATTCAAACCAAGATTGGCTGCAATAATAGCTTTTTCAATAAGTGAAATTGCAGTCTTATCCCATGCCTGTACAGTAATAGTATGATAATCAGGCGTACTGACATTTCCTAATTGATTCAGAGCTGTCGGAGTACCATAATAATCCACTTTGATACCGTCTAATAAATTTGTTGTAGCTTTTCCGGTTCTGATCTTTACCATTTCCAAACGAACATGCTCTACTGCTTTGTCCATCAGATCAGATGTGTTTTTTAAAATATCTTTTATCATAATATTAATTGAATTAAAATATTATTAAAAATTTCTGTTTAGCAAACTAATGTTCCAATGTCTTTACCCATTACAAGTTTCTTAAGATTTCCTTTAATGTTCATATTGAAAACTTTTATCGGTAATGAATTTTCCTGACATAAAGTAATTGCAGTCAGATCCATAATTCTCAGATCTTTTTCAAGAACTTCCAGATATGATAATTTTTTATACATTATAGCTTTGTCATTCTTTTCAGGATCCGAATCATAAACGCCGTTTACTCTTGTACCTTTTATAATAACATCTGCCTTGATCTCAATAGCTCTGAGCGCTGCTGCAGTATCTGTAGTAAAATACGGACTTCCGGTTCCTGCAGAAAAAATCACGACACGCTTCTTTTCAATGTGTCTGACAGCTCTTCTGAGAATGAAAGGTTCGGCGATCTCATCCATTTTAATTGCTGACTGAACTCTCGTGAAGATACCTTTTTTTTCAAGTGCATTCTGAATAGCAAGCGCATTAATTACAGTCGCAAGCATTCCCATCTGATCACCTGTCTCTCTGTCCACTCCCTGCTCATGAGCAGATAAGCCTCTGAAAATATTTCCTCCTCCAATTACAATACCGATCTCAATTTTCAACTTTGAAATGCTTAAAACTTCTTCAGCTATTGCCTCAAGTACATCAGAATCTATTCCATAACTATGCCTTCCCATCAGGGATTCACCGCTAAGCTTAAGTAAAATTCTTGTGTATTTTGGAGTCATATATTTTTTCAAAAATTATTTGGTTTCTTCGCCAAGCTGAAATCTTACTATGCTGACTATCTCTAAACTGTTATCGTTTGCTTTATTAAATTCTGCGATCAGGTTTTTTATTGATTTACCAGATTCATTTATATATTCCTGTTCCAGAAGACAGTTTTCCTGAAAATATCTTTCGATTTTATTATTGACAATTGTCTGTGCTATATTATCAGGTTTGTTTTCATTCTTTGCCTGCGAAAGATAAATTTCTCTTTCCTTTTCTATAAGATCCTTATCAATGTCCTCACGGTTTACAGCCATAGGGTTCATTGCAACTATCTGCATAGCAATATTTTTTCCAAGTTTATCTGCATCTTCATTATATGTACCTTTAAGTCCGATCAATGAACCGAGCTTACTGCCAAAATGTATATAGCCGGTAACGAATCCTTCAGGAACATTAATTATTTTTGCTCTTTTAAATTCTGTTCTTTCTCCGACCTTACCCATTATTTCACTTAGCTTATCTTTTAAAGTAAGACCTTCACTTGTTTTTGAAGAGAGTATTACTTCAAGATCTTCTGAGTTTACACTCAAAGTCACTGCTGCAATAGATTCTGCGAAATTTTGAAACTCATCGCCTTTTGATACAAAGTCAGTTTCACAATTGACTTCAATTATAGCACCTGTCTTATGGTCATCGGATATCTTTAATTTTACTGCACCTTCGTTAGTGATCTTATCAGCTCTTTTGACAGCCATAGCTGCACCTTTTTTTCTCAGCAATTCTATAGCTTTTGAAATCTCACCTTCGGCTTCTTCAAGTGCTTTTTTACAGTCATTGATTCCGGCACCTGTCTTATTTCTTAATTCTTTTATTAGATCTAATGTAATCTCCATTGTAGTAATTGAATTTGTTTTTAATAAATATTATCTCTTTTCTAATTTTTCTTTCATCTCTTCAGATTCGTCTTCAGCTTTTATCTTTGCAACCTGAGTACCGACTATTGCTGCATCTGCAATTGCTTTTGTGATGATCTGAATTGATTTTACAGCATCATCATTAGCCGGGATCGGATAATCCACAAGATCAGGATCACAGTTTGTATCGACTATTGCGTATACAGGAATGTTCAGCTTTCTTGCTTCACTTATTGCAATATGCTCTTTTTTAATATCGACTACAAAGATCGCTCCCGGAAGTTTGGTCATACTTACAATTCCGTTAAGAACTTTTTCAAGCTTCTCTTTATCTCTCGATAATATAAGTCTTTCCTTTTTTACAAACTGATCGATGGTACCGTCTGTCTCCATCTTTTGAATATTTGTAAGCTTCTTAATACTTTTTCTTACAGTATTGAAATTGGTCAACATACCGCCGAGCCATCTTTCGCAGACATAAAACGATCCGCTTCTTTCAGCTTCGTCTTTGATGATCTGTTTGGCTTGCTTTTTTGTACCAATGAAAAGAACTTTCTTTCCGTCGGTTGAAATTTTTGAGATCGAGTTACATGCTTCGATAAGAAGTTCTAAAGTCTTCTTAAGATCAATTATATGGATACCGTTTCTTTCCATAAAAATGTATTTCTTCATTTTCGGATCCCATCTTCTTGTAAGATGTCCGAAATGCGATCCTGCGAGTAACAGATCTTCGATTTGTACTTGTGTCAAGATTAATCCTCCTGGGGTTTAAAAAAGTCAGGTCAGAGTTGTTTGAAATTAAGTGTACTGAAAATAATTGTCTCCTGTGAGAAGATCTTATAATGAAATATTCATTAATTTTTTCAGTTCTTAAATTCCTTCAAAAAAGAATAGACTTTTGTTTTTTCTTCTATTCCCGTCATCTCTCATTTTACATCCGCTTTTGCGGACACAGGTAAAACAAGATCAGGGAATATGTATTTTTAAATAATGTTAATGTAAACTTTTTTACAGCATTGAAAAATATTTCTCCGAAAGAAGTATTTCTATTATCTTTTAGAGAACTGGAATTTCTTTCTCGCTTTTGGCTGTCCGCATTTTTTTCTTTCTACAGCTCTCGGGTCACGTGTCATAAGTCCTGCTTTTCTCAATGGACTTTTTAATTCACCGTTAGTTTCTACCAAAGCTCTTGCGATACCAAGTTTGATTGCACCTGCCTGTCCGGTAAATCCGCCACCGTTAACGTTAACCTGTGCGTCGAATGTTCCGGTAGTTCCTGTCACCTCAAATGGCTGTAAGATCTCTGTGTAGAGATTTTCAGTTTTGAAATATTTATTAGCTTCAAGTTTATTGATGCTGATAACTCCGCTGCCGGGTGTTAAAATTACGCGGGCAGTTGATGTTTTTCTTCTGCCGATCTTTAATGTTGAGTTTGAACTCATTTATTTGTGTATGTATTAAATAAAATATTTTTAAAATCTGTAAAACTAACTTCTAATTTCAAGTACTTCAGGATTCTGAGCTGAGTGCGGATGCTCGGTACCGGCATATACTTTAAGTTTGTTTATGAGTTTGTTTCCAAGTTTAGTTTTTGGAAGCATTCTTTTCACTGCAAGTCTTATGACTCTGTCAGGATGTTTCTGCATCATTTCATTGAAAGTTCTTTTCTTCTGACCGCCCGGATATAGTGAGTGTGTAAAATAAACTTTTTGCTCTGCTCTCTTGGCTGCGATCTTGATTTTATCTGCATTCAATACTACTACCCAGTCGCCTATATCGGCATTCGGAGTGTACTGCGGATTGTATTTGCCTCTGATTCTTTTTGCGACTTCACTTGCAAGTCTTCCGAGGATCTTTCCTTCTGCATCCACTACGTACCATTTGTGATCGTTTTCTGATTTAGTAGCGAATTTAGTGATCCTGTTTGTCTTTCTTATTCCTGATTTCATATTGATTTTTAATAAGCATTGAAATTACTATTATTACTTTAAATAATCAATGATATGATTAGTCTTATTCGGAGAAATTTTGAAATAAAGAAGAATAGATGTAGTTTTTAAAACTTAAGCCTTTTATGTAAATAGTGTAAAAAATTATTTAACATTATTAAATACAATTCTTCCTAAGCATTATACATCGAACATTAAAAATTGAACATTAAAAACCATATACATGTGAGATGTTCATTCTTACCGGCAATGCTTAGTTTTGTTATAATTAAAAAACTAAACAAAAGGAGATGTAATGAATTTTCTAAAAACTTTCTTAAAACCCTCAACTGTACTTTTAATACTTATTGTTTTATTTCTATTTGCAAAAGGTTCATTTGCTCAGAACTTTGTAAAAGTAACTGATCCAAACAATCCCGTAGTGACTGAAGCTCTCAGCGGAAATTACTTCGGCACAAGCTGGGTGGATATAGACAATGACAGATTACTGGATCTTTTCATAAATAGAAAAGTGATCTTTAGAAATCTGGGTAACGGTAATTTTGTAAAAATCGAAACTGCTATGGCAAATCAAAATACAAATATAGGAAACTCATGGTCAGATTATAACAATGACGGATTGCTCGACTGCTTTGTAACTTCAACAGGCGGACCTTTCTCCTATTTATTTAAAAATGAGGGGAACGGTGTGATCAATAAAGTTCAGGCAGGAGACATCAGTGACTCACTAAACAACACCGGCTGGGGCTGCGCATGGGCTGATTATAATAATGACGGATTTACTGATCTATTTATAGCTGCTGCAAACGGTTTCGGAAATGTATTTCATCCAAACAGATTTTTTAAAAATAACGGAGACGGCAGTTTTACAAAACTTGAAGTAGCCGGACTTACAGATACTCTCGCACCTTTTACAATTCCTATCTGGTCAGATTATGATCAGGACGGTGATATGGATCTCTTCATCGGAAGTGGTCCGGGCGGATCGACTTCTACAGATTTTTTATATAAAAATATGCTGACTGAAACAGGTACATCTGATCTTGTAAGATTAATGACTTCGCCGATGGCAACTGACCAACTCGATGGTCAGGTCTGGAACTGGATAGATTACGATAACGACGGTGACCTCGATGGATTCATAACTAACTATGCAAACAATGTTCCGAATAATCTCTACAGAAATAATAATGGTGTTTATGAAAAAATGCTGGCTGCACAGGTTGGAAATATTGTATCTGATATTGGTTATTATCTTGCAAATGTCTGGGGAGACTTTGATAACGACGGTGACCTCGATTGTTTTTTAACGCGTGACGTAGGTCAGCAGAGCCGGTATTATAATAATAACGGGAACGGTACTTTTACAAGAATGGATTCTCTTCAGGTGGTAACTCTTTCAGGAGGTAATTACGGAGCAACATCAGGTGATTATGATAATAACGGAACACTTGATCTCTTCGTGACCGGCAGTACAAATTCAAAAGGCCTTTTTAAAAATGAACTGAGTAACGGAAATAAATGGGTAAACATTAAATGTATAGGATCAGGTCCGTCTAATAATTTATCCAATGCTGCAGCGATAGGAACGAGAGTTAAAGCAAAAGCAACCATTAACGGAATTGAAGTCTGGCAGCAGAGAGAAGTCTCGGCGCAGAATTCTTTTAATTCAATGAATATGCTAAACGTCCATATGGGTTTTGGAAATGCAGCAATAATAGATTCATTGATCATAATCTGGCCAAGAGGACTGAAAGAAGTATATACTAAAGTCGGACTCGATGAATTTTATAATGCTGCTGAAGGACAGGGAATTGTCTCCGGAATTGTCTTAGAATCTCAGATACTTCCTGAAGGATTTTTACTTGAACAGAATTATCCTAATCCGTTTAACCCGTCAACTAAAATAAAATTTTCAATACCTTCAGAAAATAAAAATTTATTGTTCACTCTGAAGATCTTTGACATACTTGGTAAAGAAGTACAGACACTGTTTACAAAAAAAATATCTCCGGGAAGTTATTCTTATGAATTCAACGGGAATGGTCTGAGCAGCGGTGTATATTTTTATAGACTGACTTCAATCGGATTTTCTCAGACCAGGAAAATGGTACTTGCAAAATAAACATTGAAAACCTGTACTTATGTTCAATCGCCTGATGGCTCAGAGATCCTAAAATTAAAAAATTTTAAGTAAAGAAATATTCTTATCAATACTCTGAGTCTTTGGGCCATTAAGTGATTAGTTATTTTACTATCAAACAATCAGGTGAAACAGATCAATAATAACCGGTTTTAAATTTCCTTTTTTCCGAATACAATACTGCTTTATAACTGAAGTCATTTTTAAAAACATTTGGTTTTACAAATTCACTTTCATTAAAAAAAGTAATATACTTTCTCACACGCCAGGTAAACTGATAACTCCCATTGTAAAATTCATTTCTTGAAAGATAACTAAGATTAGTTTTTCTGTCAGAATTTACTACATAAATATTTAAAAGTGGATTTTCGCTTCTGAATTCTATAACATAAATGCCGGTTCCTGAGCCAAGTGAATAAGAGAAATTTGTTTTACCGTTAGCACCAAGATAATTATCGGATGGAGTAAATAATTCAGGAGGGGATTCAGGATAGAGCTTTAGATCAGCTCCGGGTGATACATAATTTAATCCCGTGTAACCGGATCCGTTGTTATACAAACCGCTTCCTCTTAATAATATTTTATTTGTAATTGATACTTTGTCCGGTACCCAGACTTGCGTTTTTTCGTTACCTGATGAATTTTCACTAAACTTAATTCCTGAGTTTAAATTGTAATTGAAAAAAAACAGCGACACATCAAATTCAGTTTTAAGATTTTTTTCAGTAGGCTGATAAACATTTACAAATGAAGTAATAAGCGCGTTTCCCTTTTTTTTACTCACTGTCACTTTTTTATCAACGTCATTTCTGTGAATACTAACCTTTGTAAATTTTAAAGTCTGAAATCCTTTCTCATCCTTTAATAAATAAACTACCTGTCCATTAATATAATTTTCAGAAACCGGCCATACTACATGAATTTTAATTGTTGAATCGCCTGCAACTGCAGTAGCTTCTTTACACTCAAATGTTTCTGTACTTATAAGCTTGACTACTGCGCTGCCTCCATCGGGAATTTTAGGGAAGGAAATGTTTAACGCGACATAGTTTGAAAATTTATTTTCAAGATCACCGAATAGCACAAGTTCCGGATTGTTAATGGCTAAATTTTTGTATATCACAGCAGTAGCAGAAGTTTTTTCAGCAATTGTTACATTATATGGAAAACTTATATTTGGAATAGAAAATTTTCCGGAGTTATCAGTAGTGACTTCTGCATTTCCAATATTTACTTTTACTTTAGGAACAGGAAACCTTCTTTCATCCACTACACGCCCGCTGATAAATGCATTTATATCATTCGAATTCCTGCTGTAAATTTCTTTATTCTCTGATAATGGAGTTAATACTATAATTAAAAATATTATCCGTAATATATTGTTCATTATATAATTTTAATTAAAATAGAATTTTAATAATATAAATTGTTAAAATTAATTTTCTAATCTGATGAGCTCAACCTGTTCTTCAAGCCATTTTTTTTCTGTAAATTCCGTACAGTCATATATTTTCTTCTTAAGGTTTTCAAGTTCGTGTAAATGATCTGAATCGTTTTTGATCTTGTAAAGTTTAACCAATAATGACAGAAAATTTGCAAGTTGTTTTTTATTGTCTTCCTGTAAATTTTTATTTCTTAAAATGTATTTTTTTGAACTCTCAATTAATGAATTGAACTGTACAGTGTTATTACAATAGTAATGAATTTTCAAAAGTAAAATATTCATTTTTGTCCTGTCTTTTACATTTTCAGGAAGCACTTTTGAAAGAAAGCTAAGTGAATTGTCAGTATCACCTTTACGGTAAAACAATTCAGCCATACAAAAATTAAATGAAGATTCCTTGTAATCCGGATGTACAATTTTTTTGTATTTTAAAATAAATTTTTCTGCCCAATCAAATCTTTTCATTTCTAATGCATTAACAGCAATTGATTCATAAAAATAATGCGGCATGAAATCATTCCCTTCAAAGTAAGCACCTGATTTGAGCAAATGTTCATTTATAATAAATTTCTCTTTAATAAAAGAATAATTTCCCTTCGAGATCTGATCGCTGCTGTAATTTATAAGAACAACAAAAATATTTTTTCTGTCTGTTAAAGTTAGAATCCTGTAATGCCTGAGAAGTAATTTTTTTAATTCATCAAAATAAATTCTCTCATCTGTTTTATACAGCATCACGCAATTGTAAAAGATATTTATATATGGAATTTCTTTATAAAGTGTAAAATTGTTTCTGAGGTATTCAATAACAGCATCAAACAATTCGTAATTAAAATTATAATCATAAGTGAACTTAGACTGATTCAGTAAAATTGCATAAAGTTTTGTAAACTCTGTTAAATAATAAACGTGAAGACTGTCAGACTGATTTTTAAGATTGTCTTCTTTGAAAAGCATTTTACTCGAACTTACAACATGGTTCCTTCGCCATTCATCCTCCAGTAAAAATTTATTTTGAAAATATATTTCATCCCTGGCATTATCAGCATTTAATATCTTATCTGCTCTTTTAAAATTTGATTTAAAAAGAGAGATTTGTTTTCTGTTTGTCAGCTCTTTTAAAAGAAGGTACTGTCCGTAAAATTTTTCATTTTCAAAATGTTTTAACTTTACAAAATTCTCTGTCAGCTTAAGTAAATCAGAAACTGTATTTCTAAACAATGTTTCACTGAATTTCTTCCCGGAAAATATTTTTGAAAAAACAATTCTCCTTTCTAAATTTTTTTCACTAAAAACCGGATAGATCCTTTTTAGATAATTGTAAAAATTTATCATAACTTTTTCTCTGTTATGATAAGGAGAATTTACAAACATACCAAACTCACGAAATTCAGTCTTAGTAAAGGTTTCGATCAAATTTATCAGTTTGCTGTCTTTCAAAATTTTACATTTGTTATTAAGAAATTTGCACCTGTTTCATCCTACATTCAATGAAAATTGTCTTTTTGAACTTAGGTGAAAAACATTTAAGTTTGTATTAGAATTATTTCCTGTGAGAAGAAAATAAAATTAATCCATTCGAAACGATTATCCTTTCTCACAGGTCAGGTAAAAGTCCTCTTAATCTCATTTATAAAGAGGACTTAAAACCTGAAAAATCCAAAAACAATTATAGAAATAAAATTATTCAAAATAAACTCTTTAATATTATGAAAAATCTGTTTTCAACTTCGATGGTGTTTTTTACATTAATCAGCAATTTGTTTTTATCAGGAAATGCTGATGCACAGATGTTCTGGAATAAAGCATCTGAATTTATTGCTTCAGATTCATCTCACGTTGCAGTTCCAGACAGTCCGTCACTGGACCTAACCGGAAATTTCACTTTAGAATGCTGGGTAAATCCTGATAGTTCAGTACATCCGTTCAGTCAGATACTTATTCAGAAAAGAACTCCTTCTACAAGCTCAACAGGATATGCTTTATATCTGCAACAGGGAAAGGTGACTATTACGATAAATAATAATATCGGTCTGATCGGAAAAACTGTGATTCAAAATAATAAATGGACTCATATAGCAGGAAGATTTATAGTAGCTACCGGTACATTTTCAGTTTATATAAATGGCGTACTGGATACTTCAGTCGCTAAACCCGGAAATACTCCGGCAGTAAATAATGATTCAGTGATAACCGGTATTGGCAGAGGAATAGGCGGAATATTCTCCGGAAAGATAGATAATATCAGGATCTGGAACAGAGGACTAACTGCTGCAGAAATTTTTATGTATCGTTATACTACTCTTGGAGTAAATACGGGAATATATAACGGACTGGTATTGTCACTTCCATTTCAAAAAGAAGAATCTACATCTCCGGTATTTTCTGTAAATGATTATTCAGGAGCGGGCAATAATGGCTTTGCAAGAAATCTGACTTCGTTTGATATGAGTAATGAACTTTCACAAATTGTTACATACAATGAAAGTGCAGAGTTTGACGGAAACGATGACTATTTATCAGCATCATCAAATACGGCATTGTCACCTGTTCAATCAGTTACTTTAGAAGCTTGGATTTATCCCAAATCTGTTTCCAACTCTGTAATTATACATAAAGGATCTGATAACGGAGCAGTGACAAATTTCAGATTAGGAATTGAGAATAGAAAACTTTATGCAGGCATAAAACAGAATTTTAATTTTATTTCAAATGATACTATTGGTGTTAATAAATGGAGTCATGTTGCATTTACATATTCAGGAATTACAGGTAAGTACTGTTTTTATCTGAATGGAAAAATGATTATAGATAGTACTAACATCATTGGTCTGATCTCAAGCTCTTCAGATTCACTTTATATTGGCGGTTCGGTTTCACTTCCGGATTTTAATGGCTTCATAGACGAGGTAAGAATTACCGAAGATGAAAAAACAAATTCTGAAATTACAGAAAACATTTTCAGATCAGTGGATAAATCCAATGAAAGTATTTATGATGATGTTGTATATAATCTCGACGGACTTAATCTTTCCAATACCGGACAGGGAACTAAACTTAACTTCAGAAACAACGCTGCATTTTCTCATCCAGCTGCCAATACTTTGAAACCTGTTTCACCATGTCTCAGATCAGGTGCAAATTATTTTCAGGGGTCATTTAATTTAAGTAAGACTGATCTCAGGATTCCGTTTTCTGGAGACGCCGGAATATCTGAAGATGAAATTGAAATTTATGAAAATATACCGATCACTGACGTTAATGTTTTTGTAGCAATGAACCATGAAAATATGAATAATATCAGAATATTATTAACTGCACCAAATAATCAGTATGCTTTGCTTTATAATGAAAGTTATAACGCAGGAGTTGATGAAAATCTCATAACTGTATTTGATGATCAGGGAGCTCTGCCTAATTCAAATACTTACACATCTTTTTCTCCTTCCATTCAGGGAAATGTAAATTTAAATTCCGCATTTACCGGGAATACAAAAGGCACATGGAAGCTCACGATATTTGATGACACAGGTACTGACACGGGCAGGCTTTATTGCTGGGGGATCAGGTTCAATAATAAAACTGCTTCAGAAAATATTCTTGAAACAAGTTTACATATAGAAGGATTTTATAATGAAGCTGCAAATAATACAATTAGAGATACAATTACATATAATCTTAGAAAATTTAATTCACCTTATAATATTATTGAATCCAAAAAATTCTATCTTCCTTTGAATAATCTGTCATATGTAAGTTTCAATAATGTTGTTGAAGCTGCACCTTATTATATTGAAGCTGTCCACAGAAATTCGATTGGAGTATGGAGTGCATCTGATGTTACATTCAGTCCATTTTCACATCTTGCGACTCATAAATTTGTAAGTTTACAATCTTCTGCATATGGAAATAATCAAATAAAAATAGATACATCTCCTTTGAGATTTGGATTATACAGTGGTGATGTGAATCAGGACGGAGTTATAGATATTGCTGATGGCAGTCTTATAGACAACGACAGTTTTAATTTTGCCACCGGCTATATACCTTCTGATACAAACGGTGACAATATTACTGATTTGTCGGACGGAGTATATGCTGATAATAATGGATTTAATTTTATTACAAAGATTACGCCTTAAAAAATTTAATTTTATAGTAATAAGTTTTGATGAGTTACTTTATTGGTCTCGGATAAAGTAACTCATTCTTATTTTTCAAAAAATAATTCCTTCCATATTATACATTTTTCAGTTTAAAAATTTATTGTAAGCAGTGATATTCTTGACACTGAATATTTTTTGGACGTACATTCAGAATTTTATCTCATCAGCGAAGTGAATTTGTTTATAGTTTTTTTTATTCCTTTGAATTATTTTATCAATTATTATCGATAAACGTTTTTTGTAAATAGATTTATTGAATCAGATAAAGTATAATATTCGAAAAGACCTTCAAATATGTGACTCTGATACGAATTAATTTTAATACATAAAATTCTTTTTTTAAGAAAAATATATGATTACAAATTCAAGAATTTCTAAAAAGCTATTTTTCTTTTTCTTTATTGTACTATGCTGTAATGAAATAAAAGCATCAGATACATTAAAATCACAGGATCTGATAACTTCACCTTACCCGGATGGTAAAAATATAGTATACATAAGCCTGATATTAAATAATATAAGTGAAGTAAATGCTTCAAGTCAGCTTATTAAAGCAGATATTGTAATGACTGCAAGATGGTTTGATCCCAGACTAAAGCATAATGAGAAAGGCGGGAGACTTGAAGACCCGCAAAAGATCTGGGGACCTTTTCTTACATTTAGTAACCGGCTTAATATATCCAAATCTTTTCCAGAACAGGTAACTATACATGAAGATGGAACAGTTTTTTACACTCAGAGAATATTTGGTGACTTCACACAAAATCTTAATTTCAGAGAGTTTCCTTTTGACACGCAGAATTTTGTGTTAAGGTTGATCGAAATAAGTTTTAATTCGAATGAGATATCTCTCGAGCCTGACCCGGAGATCAGATCCGGTGTGGGTAAAAACATTTCATTGTCTGACTGGAAGATCGTAAACTGGGAATTATCTAAATCTGAATATTCTATAATTGAAGATTCACAGAAGCTGCCTTCATTAGTATTTAATATAACTGCACAAAGGGAAAGTGGTTTTTATCTTTTAATATTTGCGATCCCATTAATTCTCATAATAATGATGTCATGGATAGTCTTCTGGCTGCCGCCCAATCTTTCTGCAAGTCAGATCTCCGTTGCGACTACTTCCATGCTGACACTTATCGCTTACCGGTTCATTGTAACTTCTTATCTGCCAAGGATATCATATTTGACGCGTATGGATATATTTATTCTCGGCTCATCAATCCTGATCTTTATGACGCTTGTCCTTGCTGCATCTTCTTCCAATTTAACACAAAAAGGTAAAGGTGATCTTGCTAAAAAATATGATAAGAGATTTCGCTGGATATTTCCTCTGCTTTATATTGTTGTGATAATAATTGCTTTGACAGTTTAATAGTTAATAGTTAATAGTTAATAGTTAATATTTAATATTTAATATTTAATATACCGTCTATCCAAAGAAAATTTTTAAAGAACTTACGGATTTCCGGAAGCGTTTCCATTGTTCCGTAATTTACTAAAAATAC
>DAORRV010000002.1:0-57331 GCA_035443185.1 Ignavibacteria bacterium
CTTATCAATGAATTCAAAGAGGCAGGATATTATACAAATGAATTCAACGGCAGTGATCTTGCAAGCGGGATTTATTTTTATAAGCTGACCGCGGGAGATTTTGTACAGACAAAGAAGCTGTCGCTGGTTAAGTAACGAATTACAAATGTTAAATCGTGCAGCGAGCGAAGCTATCTAAATGTCAAATATTAAAATGAGCCATTGCTGGTCTTAGAGGCTGAAGCGAGCGTGACCAATAACAAACGGAACCTCGTAACCTGACATTATAATTTGATGGAAAGCTCCGGACTTTGTCATTCCTGCGAATGCAGGAATCCACTGACCTGAAAGTACTATTCAATTCTAAAGTAAAAATTAATTTCTGCTAAATGGTAAGCAACTTTCTCTTTCTTTCAAATTCATGTACAACATTCATATCAAAATGAATTTAGAAATGTAATACCGTTTCCTCATACATGGATTCCTGCATGCGCATGAATGACAAAGTTTTGTTAGCTTCGAACTGTGAATCTTTGAGTCTTCGAGCCTTTGAAGTAAACCGAAAATTGTAATTTGATACTTGATTTACTTTGTGTCTTATTGACTTGGTGGAAAGAATTAAAATAAATCCTCCCAAGCAGGGGCTTGGGAAGGAGTATAAAGTACTTTGATAATTGATAACTGATTATTGATTTACTTTGTGTCTTATTGACTTGGTGGTAAAGTAATTGACTTATCTCTGAAATCCACCAAGCGGTTTCATGATCTTTGCACCGATCTTAGTTAAAGCACCTATTACTTTCTCATCAGGCTTACCATAGACTACAAATTTTTTAATCTCCAGAATGCTCATAAATCTTGCTGCATAATTTTTTCCAAATGAATCCATATGAGACAATGCCGCTTCGGAATCTGAATATCTTTCAAAAATATTACAGCTTTTACCGTCTTCACTTACTGACCATTCATAATTCAAAGCACCGGTTTCATTTTCTTTTGTACTTTCTGTCATTTCTGTCATCAGAGTTTTAAGATTTTCTGTTTCACCTTCCTTTATATTTGTTTCGAGTAGCCAGTAAACATTGTTAGTCATAATTAACCTTTCTGTTATTTTATTATAATTTTGTTTTGAATATATTGCATTATTAATTTTGAAACTTTTTAAAAAACTGTTTAAGATAACTAAAATCAGTTTTAATAAATAAATAATTTTTTATAATAAATCTATCAGTGTTGTTAAAATATTACATTTCAATAATTTTATTGGTCATTTTATTTCAGGAATCATATTCATCAGTTAATTATGCCACAGTAATTTATACTTCTCCCGTTAATAATGCAAAGCTTGTAAACAGTTTTGAAAATATTATTTTCAAAACAGAAAAAAATTTAGAAAACGAAAGACTGGTTTGTATTGTAAAATATTTTGACGGTAGATTAATTGACGGAAATATAAAATTAGCCTCTGACAAAAAGACTTTTATATTCGATCCGGTTTATCCATTCAAAAAAGGAGAGCAAATTACTGCAGATCTGATCTCTTTAAAAGATAACAGATTAATAAAAAGTATAAGTTTTACAACTTCCATAAATATTCTAAGTGAATCGGAAAAGAAAAAAGTAATTTCAGATATCCGCGAAAAAGAATTTGGACAAACCCAAAAACAAGTTTACAGAATACCTGAGAATCCTAATGGATTTAATACAGGCGGGGTTATTATGCCTCAGATCACAATTACAAAAAACAATAATCCATCAAACGGTACTTTATTCTTTGCAAATATTGCACGTGATACTCTTACATCTCCTTTCATAATGAGTATGAAAAATAATGGTGAATTTCTTTTTTACAGAGAAATGCCAAAGACATGTTATGATTTTAAAGTTCAGAACAATGGACTGATCACTTATTTTCAGAATATTGCCATGAAATTCTATGCGCTTGATTCTGCTTACACTGTTGTTGACAGCTTCGCAACCGGTAACGGATACGAGACAGACCTCCATGATATTCTCATAAAAGAAGATGGAAATGTTTTGTTGATGAGTTATGACGTTCAGGTGATTGATATGAGTCTTGTTGTCTCTGGAGGTCAAAAGGATGCAAATGTAACCGGTCTTATCATTCAGGAAATTGATTCTGACAAAAATGTGATCTTTCAATGGAGGAGCTGGGATCATTTTCAGATCACGGATGCAGACAGGGAAAATCTTTCTCTCGGCAATGTTGATTATTGTCACGGGAATGCTTTTGATGTGGACTATGATGGAAATTATGTAATTTCCAGCAGGAATATGTCAGAGATAACTAAAATTAATAAAGAGACGGGAGCAATAATCTGGAGGCTCGGAGGAAAAAATAATCAGTTTACTTTTATTAACGATTCTATCAAATTTTCATATCAGCATGCTATAAAAAGAACAGCTGCCGGTACTTTTACATTATTTGATAATGGAAATTATCATAAACCTAGTTTTTCAAGATCAGTCGAATATAGAATTGATGAAACTAATATGACAGCAGAAAAAGTATGGGAATACAGAAATGAACCTTCCATTTATACTTTTGCAATGGGTTATACTGAAAGACTTAAAAATGGTAATACTTCTATTTCCTGGGGATTTGCTCCGACTGCTTATACAGAGGTAAACAGTAACAATGAGATAGTTTATGAATTCAATTTTGATTCGACAAATTTTTCTTACAGGATATTCAGAGAAGACTGGAATGTATCCCCTGATGGAATCCCAAATATCCCTGTGGATTTTGCTGTCACATTAAATTATCCAAATCCTTTTAATGCTCAGACAAATATTTATTTTAATGTTATAAATAATTCTAACGTTACTCTGAAGATCTATGACATTCTCGGAAAAGAAGTCGCTACATTATTAAATAATGAATTTAAAGAAACAGGAAAGTATGTTTCAAATTTTAACTCAGTGGCTTTATCTTCAGGAATTTATTTTTACAAACTACAGATCGGAAATGATTTTTATACTCATTCTATGGCACTTGTAAAATAAAATACAAATTACAAATTTCAAATTACGAATTAATAAATTCAGTTAGTTTGTATTTTAACAAACAAAAATTTTTCAGCAAAATTCTTTTAATATATTAATGTGAAATACTTACTTATAATTTTCTTAGGATTACTTTTTTTTCAAAGCTGTGGTGAAAAAACTGCAGAGAAAAATTTACTTTCGGAAGAAGAAAAGAGGAAGCAACAAGAGGAAATGGAGTTTAGCCGCAAAGTGATAGGTGCTGAGATAATGAAAGGAATGTATAGTTATAACAGCAACACAAATCATTTTACTGAATGTAATACAAACCGAAAATATATATTAGTTGGTGAAAGTGAAACCAATGAAATGAAAAAAGCTTATCAGGATAAAAGATTTGTTTCGCCTTCCCTCTTAGCTTTTGTAGAGATTGAAGCATTTCAGTCTTATCAGGATATTGATGGAAATAATATTCCCGACACTGTTTTGGTAGTAACAAAATTTTTAAATTTTGATGCTGAAAAAAAATGTGAATGAATATTATAAAATTAAAGATTTAGCTTTTTAAAAAGCCTTCCATGCCTGCATGACATATTGCAAAGTCGTATCTGACAGGATCTTCAGCGTTAAATGTTTTAAGCTTATTTGTAAGTTCAATTACAAATTTCATGTCACATGTATTTCTTTCTGCAAGACCGAGAATTTTTGATACTTTATAAACATGAGTATCGACAGGAATTAAAAGTTTTGAGACAGACACATTTTTCCAAATACCCACATCTATATAATCATTTCTCACCATCCATCTCAGATAAAGATTAAGTCTCTTGCAGGCAGAACCGTTTTCAGCAAGCGGGACAAGATATTTCAACGATTCTTCATTTCCTTTTTTTTCATTTAACTCTTTTGTAAATGCATGTAACGCCGGCAGAATGTTTTCATGTGACTCTGAATAATATTTAAGAAAAAGATCTTCCAGTGAGCTGTATTCTATGATGACATTCCTGATCTTAGATATCAATAAAGAAAGATCTTCAGGAGAATTAAATCTATAATACATGTCTTCGAAATATTTTTTGTCTTTATGTTCATTATAATTAGAAGTAAATTCATGAACTTTATTTCCTGTTATATTCAATAATTTTCTGATAAATGCATTTATACTTTCTACTTTTCCGTAAGTATAGCACGAAGTAATAAATCCGATTATCTCAATGTCTTTTTTGTCATAAAATTCATGTAGAATCCAGACAGGATCTTTTGAAGAAAATTTTTTATGATACTTTGAATAAAGTGAATCTAAATATTTTTTTAATTCTTTATCTGACAATTTTTTAATATACAGTTAAATAGATGGAAAAAGTTTTTTTAATAGGTGACAATCAATTTCTGATGACAGAATTATCAGAAATACTCGAATCGAAATATGAAATACAGGATACGCTTGATGAAACCACTGAAATTATTTTTGAGCTTTCAAATACAGGCAAAGATATTAAGTGCAAGATCCTGAATTTTATTGATGAAAAAAATTCAAAAGCCACTGTAATTTCTTCTTCACTTTGTATTACAGTTCTCGAGCAGGCAATAAATTCAAAGTATCCTGAAAGAATTATCGGTGCATCAATTTACCAGTCATTTTCAGAATCAAAAGGAATGGAAATTGCCGGATGCAAATTTACAGAAGAAAAGCATTTGAATAAATGCCATGAGATTTTTGAAGTTATCGGTAAAGAAGTAACAGTAGTCACTGACAGAGCGGGCATGGTAAGCATGAGAATTATTTCAATGATCATAAATGAAGCTTATCTCGTCTTGCAGGAAGGGACTTCAAACAGGGAAGATATCGATACTGCAATGAAGCTCGGCACGAATTATCCGCATGGACCAATTGACTGGAGCGAAAAGATCGGTCTGGATCTGATATACAATATTCTGTTTACAATGAATGAAGAATTTGGAGATGACAGGTACAGGATCACTCCCCTGCTAAAGGAAAAATATCTTGAGACCTTTAAATCAAAAGAACAAGTTTAATTTTCTTAATTTCTTATCTGAATGTAAAGCCTGAATATACAAGCTTTATTGTATAATAAATTGAAAAAATGGTAGCGGCTATAATTATAAACAGTACAATTTTTGTAAGAAAGCTTGTTGGTTTTTTAGTCTGAGTTTTATCCATCTTTTTAATTTAAAGGATATAAATTTTTTTAATCAATCAAAATCTATCAATCTAATATATCAATGATCAGAGGGTTTACCTTTGGTTTAATTTTTGAAATTTTAATTGATTGTTCTAACCTTTTTTCAGCGATATCAATTCTTAACTTATCATCCGAAAATAATTCACAGATCACATCACCTTTCCTGATTTCGTTTCCGCATTTTTTATGAAGTATTATACCGGCAAGATAATCTATTTTATCATCAGTCTTTTTTCTGCCGCATCCAAGCTCAATAGCAGCATACCCAAAATCCGAAGCATGCATTTCAGAAATAAAACCGTCCTGTTCAGCTTTGATCAATTTCGAAAACTCAGGTCTTTTTAGATTTGCCCAGTCCTTCACGTAAGAGACATCACCGTTTTGAATCTCTACCATCTCAAGAAATTTTTTATATGCTGATTTATCGGAGATTTTTTGCAGTGCTATCTTTTCACCTTCTTCAATACTTCCCGCTGCATCACCAAGATAGAGCATTGCACCGGCCAGAACATTTGTCAACTTATACAGATCAGGAATCAGTTTTCCGTTCATCATTTCAATACACTCTTCTATCTCAAGCCAGTTACCGATCTTCATACCAAGAGGCTGTTCCATATCTGATAATACAGCAATTGCTTTTTTGCCAAACTTTTTTGAAGTAGAAATCAGTTTTTTAGCAAGCTGTATGGATTCATCTTTATCGGGTAGATTTGCACCGACTCCGATCTTCACATCAAAGACAAGTGCGTCTGCACCTTCGGCAAGTTTTTTGCTCATTATACTGGAAGTGATAAGCGGGATACTTTCGACTGTAGCTGTCACATCTCTGAGCGCATAAATTCTTTTATCGGCTGGAGCAAGTTCTGAAGTTTGACCAAGCATTACAAGACCTACCGTTTCTAATATTCTTTTAAAATCTTCAATTTCATAATTGACATTAAATCCTGTGATGGATTCTAGTTTGTCAAGCGTACCACCTGTATGCCCAAGACCTCTGCCGGAGATCATTGGAACGTATATTCCACAGGATGCGACAAGCGGCGCGAGAATTAAAGAAGTCTTATCCCCTACTCCGCCGGTTGAATGTTTGTCAACTTTTGGATTTTTTATATGACTCAGATCCAATACTGTTCCGCTGTTAAGCATGATCTCTGTCAGATAAAAAGTTTCATCCTCATTCATATTGTTAAAATATACTGCCATCAGAAATGCTGCCATCTGATACTCGGTTACATTGCCGTCAAGATATCCTTCGATCAGATATTTTATCTGATCTCTGCTTAGTGCATTACCGTTTCTTTTGAGTTTTATTATTTCTACCGGATTCATTGTGCAAGTTAAAAAAATACTTTCGATATTTAAAGTCTCATATTATCTGTCTTTCACAAAGTGCTTAAATTGCAATTTGCTTTTTTCATCATTTGTAAATAATTTGAACTGACAATTCTGGAAGAATTAAATATCTATATGAACATAATGTCAAAAAGTCCAGCCTTAAAATTTATTCTAATTTACATATCGGGAATTCTATGTTTTGATCTATTCAGTCAATTCACAATCGTTATAAGAATTACTTTTATTACATTTTTGCTGATTGTAATTTTTCTAAGGTTTAAAGATAAATTCGAACCAATTTGCAGAGCACTCATTTTCCTTCTAATTTTTATAATGGGTTTATTCAATTCACAATTTGATTTTAACCGAAGTAATCAAAGTGTGTTTAAAAATTATCCCGATACTCAAAAAAATTCTTACAATGTAATTACAGGAATAGTCACTGAAATTCCTGTAGTAAATAAATCAGGAGTTAAATTAGTCATTGAGTGTAGGAGTATATCATCCAGAAGAGATACTTTACATTTAAACGGAAAGGTCATTGCTACTTTAAGGGAAAATATTTATTCGAAATCATCCGAACAAATTCCAGTTATAAATCCGGGTGATGAAATTTCACTCAAAGGAAAACTTTCAACTTCGCCGGGCAGAAGGAATCCCGGAGACTTTGATTATAAGAAGTATCTTGAGTCACGAGATATACATAAACTTTTTTATTCTAATGGTTATAAGGATGTGAAAATAATTTCACAGAAAAATCTGAGTTTCATTTATCAGTATATTATTTTTCCAGCAAAGATCTTTGCATTAAATAATATAGATACTCTGCTGAGCGGAGACAATGCTTCGTATCTTAAAGGACTTGTGACAGGTGAAAGATCGGACATTTCTGACGAAACAAAGGAAGCTTTTATCAATGCCGGAGTGATGCACTTAATTGCAGTGTCAGGACTTAATGTTGCCTATGTAATTATTTTTGTCAATATTTTACTTTCACTTTTACGCGTACCATTTAAATACAGGATATATATTACATGTCTGTTTCTGATTTTTTACTGTATGTTCACAGGCAGTCCTGCATCGATTTTACGGGCGACCATTATGGGAATAACTGTGCTGATGTCATTTGTCTTCGAAAGAAAGATATACTTTTATAATTTTATTGGAGTATCAGCAATGTGTTTACTGATCTTCGATACAAGATTATTATTTGATACCGGATTTATTTTATCTTATGCTGCGACTTTTTCAATGGTGATAATTTACAACCGGTTTGAGAAAAGTTTTTTACATAATCTTAAATCTCCAAAAACCAAATTCAAAAAGATTGTTAGCTGGATATCAGTATTATTTTTCACATCTCTTGCAGCTCAGATCGGTACTCTACCACTTACATCACTTTATTTTGGAAAGATTTCATTTATTTCTCTATTAGCAAACGTTGTCGCAGTACCGCTTGCTAACATTTCACTTGCAATAGGATTTTTACAAATACTGACCGGAATTATTTCTTTTGATCTGTCATCAATAATAGCGGAAACAAATAATATTTTGCTGAGCATTCAGCTTGAGTTTATTAAATTTTGTGCGGGTATGAAATTTTCATTTATTTATATAAAAAATTTCACTCTTTCAATTATAATTTCATATTACATCATCTGCATTCTTCTAATATTTGCAAAAACTCTTCACATGTTTTTTAGAAACCTGATCATTTCATTTCTTATAATATTAATATTACTTACAAACAATGTATCGTATGAACAAAAGATGACAGTAACTTTTCTAGATGTCGGTCAGGGTGACTGTGCTCTGATCGAAACCCCGGACGGGAAAAATATACTTGTTGACTGCGGTAACAGTACTAAAACTTTCGACAATGGAGAAAAGACAATTGCACCATTACTGAGACGAAAAGGAATTGACAAAATTGACATGATCATACTTACTCATTTACATATGGATCATATTGGCGGTGTGAATTATCTTCTAAAACATTTTGAGATAGGGAGCATTTTTGAAAGCGGACAGGAACACATTACTGATTTCACAATGGTAACAGACAGTCTGATCTCTATAAATAATGTGAAGAGAACGATTGTACGAAGCGGAGATATGATAGATAGTTTTAAGGATATGCGATTATATTTTTTGTATCCTGATAAAGCACATGCTGACGCAAGTGATCATCCTTCTTATGGAAATCTGAATAACGGTTCAGTAGTATTTATTTTAAAATATCGTGAGACAGAAATTCTTTTTACCGGTGATGCAGAAGCAGCAGGAGAATTGTATATCAAAAATCATTATGAAGATTTTATTGATACAGATGTTTTGAAAGCCGGACATCACGGTAGTATTACCTCAAGTACGATTCCGTTTATTTTGAAAAACTCTCCGAGGATTGCAGTAATTTCGTGCGGTATGAATAATAAATTTAATCATCCGTCTAAGATCATACTTGACCGATTAAAAAGATCAGGAGCAGAAATTTTCAGAACAGATAATGAAGGTGCTGTTATAATTGAAACTGACGGATATGAAATTAAGGCAACAAATAAAAAATAATTATTGTCTTTGCTCAGGGATCTTGAAACCAAGATAAGTACCTGAACTTATTCCCATCAGAGCCAGCAAAGTATTATCAAACTCAGGCATCTTCAGACTATTCCAGATTGTAAAAATAAAAATATATCCGAGTACTAATGTCCAAACTGCGATCTGAAATCTGTACAGACTTACTCCACCTGAATCCGAAAGAATATCATTTAAAAAACCTTTACAGCAATACTCATGTGAAGTTTTCTCATCTTTCAATAAATCATGTATTTCATATTGTCTCTTATTCAAAGATTCCAGTTCACTTCTAAATTCCTCTTTCCTCATTGGAGTAATATCTTCTTTCATAAGTTCATTTATTAATGATACTCTGTCATCAATAGATCTCATTTCGGCGTTCATTGAAATAATTTTCTCATTTGATAATTTGATCTTTTTAAAATTTATCATCATCGATCCCAGAGCAGTGGCAGAGCTGATACCCATTAATGCAAGTACAGAATTTGTAATAGTGGGAAACTCCTTTGTAATAATATATAGAGCAAGATAAGTTGAAACTACCAGATAAGACCAGAATGCCATCTGCGTAAGGGCAAGACTGTAAGGTCTTTTTTTCTTTGACGAATTATCAGTTACCGGTTCTCTGAGCATATCCGTTTTTATTGCAAGATAAAATGTTATCAGAAGTAAAAGAATTGAAATACCAATAAACTGGAAATATGCCATTTCATTATAAATGATCAGAGAAAAATTTTCTCGGTTTGATTCAAGTTCTTTTTCTCCTTCAATACCTGCACTGATAGTGACAAGATTAGTAGATCTTGAAGCAAGTTTAGGTCTCTTTAATATTTCAAGCCAGGACTCTTCAGATCCTTTCAGTTTCAAAGGAAACTTTAACCAGACTTTTGCTGAGGTATCACGAATGATCCTTCCTGCAGAATTATTTATTGGCAGACCGTCAATATAGAGGACAATTGGTTTACCTTTAATTTTACTTTCAGTCAAAAGGTCTTGAATATTACTTACTTTAAGAAGGATATTATCACCCAGGTTACCTTCATTCTTATTCGAATTTTCATTTAAAACTTCTTCGATTTTAATTTTTACAGATCCACCCTGCTTCAATTCAGATTTCGAGCTATCAGTTACAACAGGTCTATGATTCAATGAATCTGAGTCTGTAACTTTTTTATTCAGAGGCTGAGAATGCGAAGTATTTAATCCAAAGCCAAAGTAATAAATTGAAAAGAGCAGTAAAATTAAAATAGAGCAATATTTTTTTTCCATGATAGTTTAAATTTTATTTAATAAACTTTTGGAAACTTCTATTTCATCGAATTAAAATCTTACCGTGACAGAATAGATCTTATTCTTTCTCGATCCTAAAAAGCTAATCGTGTTATCGGATCTGTTATACTTAATTTTTTGTACCTGTTTATAATGTTTACCAAGTGAAATGTTGTCAGTAAAGATTTCCTCAGTATAGGAATAATCAGTTGTATCCAATTCAGTAATGCCGGTATAAAATAATTTCCCATTATCAGTGTACATTAGATTACGAATATTTATTAATTTGCCGGAACCTGAAACTGTATTTTCAGGGAAATTCATCTTTCCATTTTCGGTAACCAGATAGCTATTGTTATTTCCCTGACTGCCGAAATCTTCAGCATTGATCACATAGCCATTTCCATTTGGAGAAAATTGAATCATAACAGCACCACTTTCAAAATTCTGATAAGATACATTTTCAAATTCACCGGTTAAATTATTTCCTTTAAAAAATTTCACAGATGCTTTTTTACCGGTTTTTTCATCTGCAAATTGCTGACCAAAATAATACAGCTCTCCATTTTTCATAAATCCATAATCCCCTATCAGATCATAATCTCCCTGACCTATAATAATAATACTTTCTCCGTTAGTTTGCATCAACAAATATTCTTTTTTCTTAAGATCAGAAATTCCTGCGTAGATCATATTTCCTTCTTTATCATAGATAATATTCCCTGTGCTATATCCGATTGGAAATGCTTTATCGTTTTTAACATAATATGTTTTTACATAATACTCATCATATGAGGATGCATCATCAGGGTTTGCAGGAAATATTTCATCGGAAGCAGCAAAATAAGTGATGTCATCGTTTTCTCCAAATTTAATATCATATATATCAAAAATAAGTACCGGTTTTTTATCTAATTCAGATTGTTCAAAATTCAACGGGAGTTTTTCATTATTTTTTACCAGATATTTATTATGAGTAAATTGTTCAGTAGAATCTGAAGCTTTATATACCGGTTCATTATTTTTATTGAAGAGAACAGGCGGAGTAACATAATCAAAACTATTATACTTTATATCACCTGATACTACAAATTCATCACCTGCATTTTCATAAAATTTTCCACCGTTCTTTGCTATAAAAGTAAGTTCATTATTGTTATCTAATGTGAGACTTGACTCATGAATATCGGAATAGTCTGTCATTTTAATATCTTCTCCAAACATTAAACCGGCTTTACCATTTTTAACAACAATAAATCCTCTTTCACCATCAGCATTCCTGTAAAAATATTCATCTCCTATTTGTTCATTATCACCTTCCATACCTCTCCCCTGAAAATATTTATAGACTGGTTTGACAATATCATATTTCTCAGATTGTCTAAAACTTCCATCGGCTTTTGCATAACCAATAAAATAATCTTCCTTAATTTTAAAGATGAATACATATTCATCTTTTTTATCGATAAAACTACTGGATGATTCAATGTATTCAAGACCTTTGATAGTTTTTCCGTTAATAATTAAAAAATAATTATCGATTCCATAATCACTTTCGTAATTACCGGCATTAGTAAAATAATTTCCTTTAGAATCAAACTTTGTATCAAAAGTCATAATAAAATCATACTTTTCTGATTGACCTTTGGGAGAGATAAGAAATGTTTTTTTCTCATCAGGTATAAGATAAGCGTAACAGAAATTTCCTGAAGCTTCATCCATAATAAAATTATAAAGTTCTGTATTTCCTTTATAGTCCAGACTGAATATTTCTTTTTCATCTATAGTCTGTGAGAAGGTATTGTTCGAAAATATTACAAGTAAAAAAAGTAAAAAAATTTTATTCATTCAGTTGTTTTTTTTGGTAATTTATTAATTCCAAGTTTAATTAAAAAGTTAGTTGTAATATGTTTTTTCCAGATTACAGAATTAATGTTTGGACAATTTTTAAATTAACCTATCCTTAATTAGAAATTGTAATTTATTGGAATTTATATTAAGTTTAAAAAAAAATGACACATGAAAGTATTATTCAGTAATTCCCATAAATTAATCATCTTTACTTTTATTTTTTTATTTTCACTTTATCTTATTTCCGAAAGTTCACATCCGTTTCTTTCCTGCCAAAATGATCAGACACTAAGTATAAAAGATTCCATAGTTCCATGGAGAGCTCCTGAAGTAAGCTCTATTCCAGACAATGAGGATGGAAAAATTATAATACTTGGCAGAAATATTTTTAATAAGACTAATTTATATTTAGGTCCTGATGTCAGCAATGAAGCAAACAGATATACGAATGCAGGTTTGGCTTGCCAGAATTGTCACTTAAAAGGCGGTACATTGAAAAATGTAATGGGACTGGTTGGTGTATATTATAATTATCCAAAATTTGATACAAGATCAGGGAAGAATATAAATATAGAGGAGAGGATCAACAATTGTATGAAAAGAAGTTTGAACGGAAAACCTTTGCCTGATACTTCAAAAGAAATGACAGCTTTAGTTTCATATATGAAATGGCTGAGTACTTATGCACCGAAAGGTACAAAAGTAGAAGGACAGGGACTTCCAAAAATTGAACTTATTAACAGAGCTGCTGATAAAGAAAATGGAAAGAATGTTTATCTGAATTATTGCACGACCTGTCACGCAGATAATGGTCAGGGAGTTTTAAGAAGTCCGGGAAATGTGGATGTGTTGGCTGACTCTTTAAAAGGTTATGAATTCCCGCCGGTGATGGGATCGAACAGTTTTAAT
Organism: Ignavibacteria bacterium; assembly: GCA_035443185.1. Classification (GTDB taxonomy): domain Bacteria; phylum Bacteroidota; class Ignavibacteria; order Tepidaquicellales; family Tepidaquicellaceae; genus UBA2330. The sequence goes on from DAORRV010000002.1 coordinate 13,131, forward strand.
GACGGTGCAGGAATGTACAGACTTTTAACTGCAACTTCTTTTATTTATGCAAAGATGCCTTACAATGATGCAATTTTGTCACTTGAAGATTCCTATGATGTGGCAGCTTATATAATCTCTACTCCAAGACCAAAGCTTCCCGGAATTGAATCTGACTATCCGGACCTAAAATTCAAACCAGTAGATTTTCCGTTTCCACCTTATGAGGATAAATTTTCAGCAGAGGAGCATAAGTATGGTCCATATCAGCCGATGCTGAAAGAAGGTGAGACAAGTAAATTTGTAAAGCCGCTGTAGCATAGATTATTGATCTTTGCTGCTCAATACAAGTAAGGAATAAACATTTTAGTTTTTTTTATATACTCTTCATATTCCGGGTAAGCTACTGTAAGAAGTCTCTCTTCAAGTTTAAGTTTAAAGATCATATCGATCAGAAGTATAATCCAGATAATAAATCTCATTAAACTGAAATCATTCCAGACCCAAAGTAATGTCATTAAAATAACTGAAGTGTACATTGGATGTCTGACGTATTTGTAAATTCCTGAAGTATTAAGTTTATGAGAATCAGGAATTTCGGCAAATATATTAAATCTGAAACTGAAAGAATACATTGCAATCAAACCCGGGACAGCAGTGATTATCAGCAAAATCGTTTTGATAATATCAGAAGGAAAAATCTCACCTGTCAGTATTATCGCTGATATACAAAAAAACTGAACTCCAACAAATAAAAATGAAAGTTTCATAAAAACTCTGAGATCAGTCTGTGAAAATGATGCGTCCCAGTTTCTCTGTTTACAGAATATCTTCCTCTGTTATACAAACCTGAATTGATCCCTCTCTGAACATTCTCGACAATAGCTTCGTCTTCCCGCTCGACTTTATCCAATGCACTTCCCGCACCTTCATTTAATTTTGATTCATCATAGACATAAGATATAAACGAAACTTTTGTCAGATCTTTTTTTATTGGTTTTACAATATTTATTGATAATCCCCACGGATAAAAATTGAACATGATATTAGGAAATATCCAAAAGTAATATGCTGAAATATTTTTTCCATGATCAGAATGTCCTTCAGGAATTTTGAAACATTCTTCGCCTCCCTTTTTATTTGCATGTCCAATCTGAAGATTTGAAAATCTGAACAGCTCAGTTGTATATCCTGAGTAATCCAGTTTTTCATTTAAGGAATTATGAACATACGGTATATGAAATCCCTCAAGATAATTCTCACAATACAAAGCCCAGTGAGCTTTCACGAGATAATCTTTTGACTTCGGGGCATCATACAAGAATTCATTTACAGGGAGAAATGAAATTCTGGAAAACATCTCACCAAAGAATTCATGCAGTGGAGCTATTGGATTTAAAGATGCAAAAAGAAATTTATCCCAGACATAGAAAGGAATTTCGGGCAAATCATCTTTTTCGGATGGAAAGTTTTTTACTTCTTCAAATTCAGGCATTGAAATGAATTTACCATCGAGACCGAATCGTCTGCCATGATATCTGCATCTTAAATTTTTTTCAATAGAGCTTCCTTCGACGAGAATATTTCCTCTGTGCGTACAGACATTTGAAAGACAGTGCAGTTTGTCATTTATATCTCTTGTAAGAATGAGTGGAGTATTGAGAAAATTTTCAAGCATATAAAAAGGGAATATCTGGCCGGGTACTTTGACCGACTCAGTATCACTTACAAACTGCCAGCTCTTTGAAAATATCTTCTCTTTAGAAATTTCAAAATATTTATCATCCGTATAAAACTCAGCAGGCATTGTCTCAGCAAGTGATATGTCCGAATCGATATAAAAACTATTTTCATTCATAATAACTTTTAAAAAAATTATTGTAATTTAATATTTGTAATTTGTAATTTCTCTTGGCAACAACCCCCTTCGCTCCCCGTTTTTTTTAATGGGGAAATATTTTTAAATTATTCTGAATAGTGATACTAATAATTTAAAAATATATCTCAAGAAAATTCACAGATAATTTTTTTAATAATTGGCAATAAATTTAGGTTGTAATAAAACAATTTGTAATTTGTTTTTATAACTCGTGATTCGTAATTAGTAATTCGCAACTCGTAACTCGTATTTCGTAATTCGTAATTTGCAATTTGCAATTTTCAATTGCTCTTAAGCCTTTTCTTCCCAAATCATACAAAGATGAATTATAGTTTCTAAAGCTTTCTCCATATCCTGAACGGAGATCCATTCAAGATTTGAATGAAAAGCATGTCCGCCGGCAAAAATATTCGGACAAGGAAGTCCCATAAATGAAAGTCTGCATCCGTCTGTTCCGCCTCGTATTGAATTTCTGAATGCCTTAACTCCTGTTCGGTTTACAGCTTCGACTGCATAATCCATTATCTCGGGATTCTTGTCGAGGACTTCTTTCATGTTTCTGTACGACTCTTCTATTCGAATTTCAAACGATGCCTTTTTATAATCTTTAATAACTTCTTCAGCAATTTTCTGAATCAGATCTTCTTTTTCTTTCAGCTTAGCATTATCAAAATCCCTGACAATAAATTTTATATATGCGGAATCGACTTCAGCTTTAATATTGACAGGGTGAATGAATCCTTCTTTACCTTCAGTAGTTTCAGGAGAAAGTGAATCAGGTGGGAGTCTGCTGATGATTTTGTTTGCTATCTTGATTGCATTTTCCATTCTGTCTTTGGAAAATCCGGGATGAATATTAAAACCTTTTATATAAAGATGAACAGTATCACCGGAAAATGTTTCGTCTTCCACACTCCCGAGATCTGATCCGTCCATTGTATATCCAAAGTCCGCACCAAGCTTTTTAATATCGACATGATCCACTCCATGACCAACTTCTTCATCCGGCGTAAAAAGAATTCTGATCTTTCCATGCTTTACATCAGGATGAGTCATTAAATAATTTGCTGCGTCCATGATCTCAGCAATTCCGGCTTTGTCATCAGCACCGAGAAGAGTAGTTCCGTCAGAAGTAATAATATCATTCCCTATCTGTGATGCAAGCTGAGGATGTTCATTGGCAAGAATAACTTTGCTTTTATCTTTTGGCAGTATGATATCTCCGCCCTGATAATTTCTGTGAATGACAGGATTTACATTTTTACCGGATGCGTCTGGAGAAGTATCCATATGTGAACAAAAGCAAATCACCGGAACATTCTTATCGGAGTTTGATGGTATAGTTGCATATACATATCCATACTTATCTATCTCAGCATCACTGATTCCCATTTGTTTTAATTCCTCTACGAGTATAATCCCCAGATCTTTTTGTTTTTTTGTTGATGGGAAACTATCCGAATCATGTGATGACTGTGTGTCAATTTTTACATATTTCAAAAACCTATCTGTACATGTATAATTAATATCCATAATATTCAATTGTTAGTATTTGATTTATTAAAATTTTCGGTAAAATTTATTTAACATGAATATTAAAATTTATGATTGAAAAAGACATAGAAAAAAAGTTGTATAATTTTTTGAAATCCGTTCAATATTATTCAATCGTTTTATATCCATATCCGCTTGAGATAAATTGCCGGAGGTGTATATGAAGCGGTTTTTCAATTTCAAATGTGTAACCGAAAGGTATATGCATACGAATGGGAATTAATAATTTGTAATTTAAAATTGAGTTTGCGACTTTTAGGGAATTCAAAACGTCTAATTATCAAAACTTATAAGTTTATATAAATTGGCAACAGAAAATAATACAGACATATTCATTGAGTTACTCAAGCCGGAATACGACAATGCAATAAAGTACTGTAAGGCATTGTGCTCGAAGCGGTCAACAGATGATGCAGAAGACGTCCTGCAGCAGTCATTGCTGAAAGCATTTGAGAATTTTGACTCACTTTCAGATCAGAGCAAGTTCAAATCATGGTTCTTTAAAATAATCACAAGAGAATTCTATAATTTTGTGAGGAAGGATTTCTGGAAAAAATTTTTTCCGACTGATAGCGTAAATTCCGAAAACCCATTTCCAAAAGTTTTCTCTGCACAAGACGAAGACGGAAACGGGATGATTTTACAAAAAGCACTTGGCAGTATATCCTCAAAAGAAAGATCATCATTACTTCTGTATGAAGTGGCAGGATTCAGCATTGAGGAGATAATGGAAATTCAAAATGAGAAAAGCATTTCATCAATAAAGTCCAGACTAAGCCGGGCAAGAAAAAAGCTCAGAGAATTTATTGAGAATGAAGAAAATAATATAACACAAAACAAAAATTCAGAAAATCAAAAATCAATTTATTCAGGAGATTTAAACAATGAAACAATCAAACTCATACCGGGACAGGAAAATAAATAGTTCTGATAATTTCAATAAATCAGATGACATGTTCGAAAATCTAAGAAATGAAAATACTGAAAATTCATTTCCGGAAGTTGAGAAATGGCTCCGAAAAGTTGATTCACAAAAAACTTTTAAAATCTCATCTAATCACGAAAGGAAATTTTTTAATATGAAATCACCTAAGATCAAATTAGCATATGCTTTTCTTATATTAGCATTTGTAGTGACAGCCTGTAACTATCCTGTGACTCAACAGGAACCTGTCGCTGATGTAATTAAATGGACAGTAGATCAAAATGATACAAAAACAATCAGCAGATTAAGCAGTCTCGAATGGACAAAGAATTCAGCAATAAAAATTAGTACAGCAGATAATGGGAATTCAATTGCTGAATATACTCTGATTGTTTCAAAGGAAGATCATGCAAATTCAAAAAAGTATCTTGAGCAGTTAAATACAATGGAAGGAATTCTGACTGTAAACCTTGTACCACTGAATGAACAAATAACGCGACCTGTATATTCACTGGCACTGATTCAAATTTTCAAAATAGATATAAATGCTACAAATATGTCGGATGAAGAACTCAGGAATCAGATCTCATCACAGCTTGAGCAAAATGGTGTTTCCGGTGTTCAGATCAGTTTTGAAAGAAATAATGACGGAAGAAGAATTTCAAAGGTCATAATTCCTGAGGAAGAAATTAAGAATAAAAAAGGTTTTGATCTTACAATTCAGGATGGAGATGAAAATAACAAAACAATGGAAGTCAGAAAGTTCAGAAACAAAGCTGATGGAGAAGTCGACAGATTTGAAGGGAAATCTGACGAAGAGATCAAGAAGATGGTTGTTGAAGATTTGAAAGACAAAAATATTAATCCTGAAGATATAAATGTGATAAGAAAAGACGGAAAAATAATGATCAAAATTAGCAAGAAGAATGATGGAACTGAAACAGAGGATGAATTTCAATTTGAAGGTGAAGTAGGTAAATAGAATAATAGATTCTCACATTCGAAAAATTAATGCGGAATAAGATTCCGCATTTTTTTTGCTGTTTTATTATACAAAATTCTCAAAATGTCCGAAAATAACAAATCCAATTTATCCTCCGTAGTAAGTTCTGTGAAAATTTAATCCTGACAGGAAACTTTATAATGTATCCATAAAAGATTACAAACAATGCCTTGCAGGTAAAAATAATTTTTACTATTTTGGAAACTCATAAAACGAATATAGTTTCTATTGCTTAAAATATCCAAACAAATCAAAGAGCGGGAAAAGATACTTATCTTTTGCACACATAAATTTCACAAAGAAGGATTTTACAAAACATCTATGGATGAAGTTGCAAAAGAAATGTGTATAAGCAAGAAAACAATTTACAAACATTTCCCATCCAAGGAAAATTTGCTTGAAGAGATCTGTGACCATACAACCAAAGTGATATATAATAATGTTGATGATATAGTAGAAGGAGAAGGTAATGTAGTTTTAAAGTTTATCATGCTTCTTAATATGTACAGTAATTTTACAATTAACATTAGTGATAAATGGCTGAATGATCTGAAAGTACATCATCCACATATCCTTAAAAATATCAATGAAAGACGTACAGATAAAATTAACGGAATATTGTCAAAACTTATTAAACAGGGCAAGAAAGAAAAGCTTATCGAGAATTATCCAGCAACAATAATTATAAGTACATTTATACATTCTATATCAGGAGTAATGCAGCCTGAGTTTTTAATCAATAATAAATTTACAATACAAAATGCTTTTAGGATCACATACGAAATGCTTTTAAATGGAATTTTAACCCAATTAGGGAAAAATATTTTCAACAAGGAAAAAAACTTATTTGCAAAAGAAATAAAACTTTAATTTAATATGACTAAAACACATTTTAAAAAATTATTAATACTGTTATTCTGTGTGCTGGTAGTTGGGGTTGAACCAGTTTTTTCCCAACAGAAACTAATCATAACATCTATTGAACAGGCAGTTAACTTAGCATTAAGAGACAACTCTGATGTGATAAATGCCAGATTTGAAAGACTTAAAGCTGAAAAAATAGTATCTGAAGTTTACAGTGAAAATTTGATACCCAGCCTGACTATGGACACCAGGTTAAGCAGGTCATTTAAAAAGCAGGTATTAAATCTATTTGGTGAGACTTTTGAAGTAGGTTCAGATAATAATTTTAATACCGGTATTGATATTTCGGAACCAATACCGATATTAGGAACGCCGGTTTTTTCAGGTATCCGAATTGCGGAATATTATTCAAAAATACAAAGTGAGAATGTCGAGCTGAAGGAGAATGAGGTTGCAAATACTGTAAAGAATAATTACTTCAGCGTTTTATTGTCAAAAGCAATTGTCGATGTAAATAAAATCACTTATGATAATGCTGAGGCAAATTTCAGAGTTGTGGAATCAAGATACAGAAACGGTGTAGCAACAGAATTTGATTTTCTAAGGGCAAGAGTAAAAGTCGAAAATGTAAGACCAATTTTATTAAAATCTGAAAGAGATTTTGATATCAGTAAGAAATTATTTTCCAATGCCATAGGGATAAAGGTTAATGATAATATTGAAATAATTGATTCTCTTACATATGACAGTACTGAAATCTGGGAAAGTACTGATCAGTTGATTAAGAGGATCTCCGAAAATTATGTTACAGTAAGACAGTTAAGACTAAATAAAAAAGTGAATGAGGAATTAGTAAATGTCCAACAAGCTTATTACTTACCCAAATTATTTTTATACGGTCGATATGAATTAATTTCTCAGGAAAATGATAATGTGCCAATATCAAAATACAGATTTTATAATACCTTTAATGCCGGTATTGGATTGACATGGGATCTGAACTTATTCAGGAATTCCTATAAAGTTGATCAGGCAAAACTTGATGTAAAGATATCTCAGGAATCTTTAATTGATGTTCAGCAGAAATTAAAGCTAAGATCGGAAGCAGCATTAATCTCACTTGAAGATGCTAAGCAAAGAATTTTATCAACCCGAGAAACTGTAACACTGGCTGAAAGAGGTTTAGACTTAGCCAATAACAGTTACAGAGAAGGTGTATTAAATCAGATTGACGTTCAGGATGCTGAACTGACATTATATAATTCCAGACTCGGATATTACCAGGCAGTATATGATTATCATATTGCAAAAGCAGAGTTAGAAAAATTACTTGAAAAATAAAATATTAAATCTAATATAATTAACATGAAAAATATCATTTATATAATGATACTCTTTTTTACTTTGTCCTTTGGAATGATCATTTCATCATGCGGAGATGACGGAGAAACTAAAACTGAAAACGAAAAAACTTTACAGGCAGTGAAAGTTTCAGAAATAGTTACAAGTGAATTTTTGGAAACTTACAAAGTGGTCGGAACTGTAAAACCATTTGAAACTGCAAAGATCTCTGCTGAGGAAGGCGGACTGATCACATATATGCCGTTTGACAAAGGCAGCCGTGTAAGCAGAGGGCAGACACTTGTCAAGCTTAAAAAAGATATTGATTTTGCTTCATATGAACAGGCAGAAACTCAATATGAGCTCGCAAAAAGTAATTACGAAAGAATTGAGAGATTATATTATGAAAGTGTCTCAACTGAACAGGATTTTACGAATGCAAAATTTCAGTTAGAGCTTGCAGAGAAAAGTCTTAACCTGATAGAGACAAGACTTTCAAAATCATATATTACTTCACCGATATATGGAATTGTCGATCAGAAATTTATGAGCCGGGGAGAAGTTTGCGCTACAGGTGCTCCGATTTTAAACATTGTAAACATTTCAAAAGTAAAAATTTCTGCAGGTATTCCTGAAAGATTTGTAGAAGAAGTAAAAAAAGGCTCATTGGTAAAAATAACTTTTGATATATATCCAGGAGAAGAGTTTACAGGATCAGTGAATTATGTATCACCAACTTTAAGTGAAAAGAACAGAACATTTGAGATAGAGATGGTAATTCCAAATAAAGACGGTAAACTAAAACCTGAAATGAGTGCAAATATTTTAATTGAAAAATCAATGATAACTGATGCAATAGTTTTACCTCAGGATTTGATCATAGATTTTGGAAATGATAAATTTGTTTATGTTCTGGAAAATGGAACTGCAAGAAAGAAGATCATTACGTTAGGCGGCAGAAGCAATAATAAAGTACATATAATTTCAGGGTTAAATTCAGGTGATGTATTAATTTCAGAAGGATATCAGTCCGTTTCAGACGGAGACAAAGTCGAAATTATAAATTAATTATTTTAAAAAAATTGTTAATATGAGTGTTTCAAAATTAGCTGTAGACAATAAAGTTACTGTTTACATTTTAATGGTAATTATAATCATAGTGGGGTTATCCTCTTATAATTCTATTCCCAAAGAGTCAGCTCCTTCGATAATTATTCCAAATATATTTGTATCAACATTATACTTTGGTGTTTCGCCTCAAGACATGGAAAGTCTTGTAACACAGGAGATCGAAAAAGAGGTCAAAGGAATAAGTGATGTAAAAAAGATCACATCAATATCACAGGAAAGTTTCTCAATGGTAAATATTGAATTTAATCCTGATGTAATTATTGATGATGCTTTGCAGAAGGTAAGAGATAAAGTTGCAATAGCAAAGACAAAAATGCCGCAGGATATTGAAGAGCCTTCAATCAATGAAATAAATCTTTCCGAACAGCCGATGCTGTATATTAATCTTTCGGGTAATCTTGGTTTAGCCAGGTTAAAGGATATTGCAGATAATATCAGTGATGATATAGAAGGAATTCCCGGAGTATTGAGTGCTGATGTAAAAGGCGGACTTGAACGTGAAGTTAAAGTAAATGTAGATGCGGACCGTCTTAAATATTACAACCTTACTTTAAATGATATTACAACAAAGATAGGAAATGAGAATTTAAGTATTCCCGGTGGAAGTGTTGATATAGGATCGCAAAATTATCTTGTAAGAGTTCCAGGAGAATATGAGGATCCTGAATTGATCAGAGATCTGATCATAAAGTCTGATAATGGAAAGCCTATATATCTGAGAGATGTTGCGAATGTAATATATGATTATAAAGAGAGAACAACTCTTGCAAGAGAAAACGGTAATGAAGCAGTTACAATAGTTATTAAAAAAAGAAGTGGTGAAAATATTATAAGTATCGCCGATGAAATTAAATCACTTGTAAAAGAAAAAGAATCTACTTTCCCAGAAGGACTTAAAGTAAGTTTTACAGGTGATGAATCTATAAGTATTAAAAATACAGTTCATGAATTAGAGAACGGAATAATTACCGGATTCCTGTTAGTATGTTTGATCTTACTAGCTGCAATGGGTTTTAAGAATTCATTACTGGTTGCATCTTCAATTCCATTTTCATTTTTAATATCATTTATTGTACTAGCAGGATTAGGAATTACCATGAATATTGTTGTTTTGTTTGGACTTATACTTGTGCTTGGAATTATTGTAGATGATGCTATTGTAGTTACAGAAAATATATACAGGCTACAGGAAACCGAAGGATATAATCCGCATGATGCTGCAATAGAGGGGCCCAGGGAAGTTCAGGTACCTGTTACAATTGCAACATTCACTATTATTTCTTCATTTGCTCCACTGTTATTTTTCCCGGGTATTGTTGGTGAATTTATGAAATATCTTCCCATTACATTGATAGTATGTTTGTTTTCCTCGTTGTTTGTAGCAATGATAATCAATCCTGTACTTTCAGCAAAATATATAAATTTCAAAGAAGACAGAGCAAAACATGAGAGCCGATTAAAGTGGTATAACATTATTAATAAATTTCATTTATGGTTTGATAAATTATTTGCTAAAATTGTGAAAAACTATGAAAAGGTATTACGCTGGTGTATGGGCAGAAGAAAATTAACGATTGCAATGACAGTAGTTCTTTTGATTTTTGTATTTATTATTTATGGAATGTTTAGTAAAGGAGTTGAATTTTTTCCAAAGGTAGAACCGCAGCAGGCATTTATTTATGTAAACATGCCGGTAGGTACAAACTTAGATAAATCCAATGAAGTGACTAAAGTAGTTGAGAAAAAACTTCCCGGATTTAAAGATATTGAATATTTTTTAACAAATGTCGGGTCTGAAATTGGAGAAGGATTTGGAAGTGACATTGCAAATAAAAACACAATAACTTTAAATTTTTATGAAAAGGCAGACAGGTCTCAGAATTCATTTAAAACAATTGAAGAGATCAGGGATTCGATTACAAATATTACTACGGCTGATGTAAGGATACAAATGCAAACGGGCGGACCTCCAACCGGACCACCGATAAACCTGGAAATTTCGGGAGATGACTTTGCAAAGTTAGGAGAAATTTCAGATGAGATAAAAAGACAAATTGTAAATATCGACGGAATCAAAGATCTGAAGGATGACTTTGATGAGGCAAGACCTGAGATCAAAATTTCAATTGACAGGGAGAAAGCATCTTTGTATGGAATGAATACCGCAATAATTGCATCTGATATCAGAACAGCAATCAACGGAACAGCAGCAAGTAAATTCCGCGTATCTGATAAAGAATATGACATTACAGTCAGATTAGATTCGAGTCAGAGAGAAGATATATTATCAATAGAAAATATTTTTCTTCCCGGAAAAGACGGAGCGAAAATTCCTTTAACTTCAGTTGCACAGGTTGAATTTTCCGGAGGTATCGGAGCTATCAACAGAAAAGATCTGAAAAGAGTAGTAACTGTATCTGCAAATGCTGAAGGCAGACTGGGCAATGATATATTAACTGATGTAAGAGCAAAGCTGAAAGATTACAAATTACCTGACGGTTATTCATTAACATATACTGGAGAACAAGAAGATCAGCAGGAATCATCAGACTTTTTAAGTAAAGCATTTTTAGTTTCTTTGCTTTTAGTATTTTTCTTTCTGGTAATAGAATTCAATTCTATTATGTCTCCGATAATTATTATGTTCACAGTTATTTTATCTTTAATTGGTGTATTAATTGGACTGTTGGTTACTCAGACTCCATTTGGAATTATAATGACAGGGATCGGAGTGATCTCACTGGCAGGAATTGTTGTCAGAAATGCGATCATACTTTTAGATTTTCAGGCAGAGTTAGAAAGACGTGGAATGAACAGAGAAGAATCTGTGATACAATCAGGAATGATAAGATTACGTCCGGTATTCCTTACTGCTGCTGCAACTATACTTGGACTTATACCGCTAACGACTGGTGTAGACTTTGACTGGAGAAGTTTTTCCTGGTTGTTGGACGGTCAGAACACAGCATTCTGGAGACCAATGGGAGTAGCAATTATTTTTGGATTAGCATTTGCAACCTTTTTAACTTTGGTTATAGTACCGGTTATGTATGTATCAGTAAATAATTTACTGGACAGATTTAAAAAGAAAAATCCAGAAGAAGTATCGGGAAGTATTTCCGGTAATGACACTGAGTCAGATATTTTGTTAACTACTAAATAGTTTAAGTTAATTAATAAAATAATTTTTTAAAAATGACTATACTTATGCCGTTTCATCTTGCATTACCGGTCAAAGAACTGGGTGAAACTGCAGATTTTTATAAGAATGTTTTAAATTGTAAACAGGGAAGAAGAAGTGAGAAGTGGATGGATCTGGATTTCTTTGGTCATCAGTTGGTATTGCATATTACGAAGGATAAAAAATCAGAGGATATTGATCCAACAAATCCTGTTGATGGTCATGATGTTCCGATCCCGCATTTTGGTGTAGTATTAAATTATGATGACTGGTATGAAATGGAAAAGAAATTGAAAGAATACGGAATGAAATTTTTAATAGAACCTTATATCAGGTTCAAAGGAGAAGCCGGTGAGCAGGCGACAATGTTTTTTTATGATCCTTCCGGGAATGCAGTTGAGTTGAAGGCATTTAAGGATTTGTCGCAGCTGTTTGCGGGTTGATTTATTATGGGGAAAAACGGTTTAAACCGTTTTTTTACTTCTGGATTAAATAAACGGTTTAAACCGTTTATTCCATATAACTTCAATTTGACCATATTAAATTAATACTGTTTATTATCTACCTAAAAATTCATATTTTTATTTCATTATTTAATAATCCTCCTAATGTCAAACAATAAAAGTATTACTGAAGAAGCTGCTGATTTTGTAAATGAACTTTTCAAGAATAAACTCCAGACCATTTACGTTTACCATAACATTACACATACCGAAGAAGTAGTTGAAGCAGCTAAAAAAATAGGAAATAAACTGAACCTCAATGATGAAGACCTTGAAATAGTTACCCTTGCTGCATGGTTCCATGATACCGGTTTTATTGAAAGGGTTAATAATCATGAAGATGTTAGTATTGATATCGCTGTAAAATTTCTTACCGAAAAAAACTACAAACAAGAAAATATTGAAATGATAAAAGGCTGCATTAATGCTACAAGATATCCTCAGTCACCTACTAATATTCTTGAAGAAATTTTATGTGATGCTGATCTTTATCATCTTGGAAATAAAAACTTTGATTTCAAGAATGATCTGCTCAGAATAGAATGGGAAAAATCTGAAGGTAAAATTTATTCAGATATAGAATGGATTAAAATCAATCTTGATTTCCTTACTACTCATAAGTTTTATACAAAGCCTGCAAGAAAATCACTTACCGAAAATAAAATTGATATGCTTGTAAAGCTGCAAAAAAAACATCGAAAAAAAATTGCCGAATCAGAAGAAAATGTTAAAAGTGATCTTAAAATCGATATTGAGAAACAAAAAATAGAATCAAAAAAAGAATCCAGTTCTAAAGCAGACAGAGGCATAGAGACTATGTTTCGGAATGTCATCAGAACTCATGTGGAATTTAGTGCTATGGCAGACAACAAAGCAAATATTATGATCAGTGTTAATACTCTTATTATTGGAGGTCTTATTACTTTTCTTTTAAGAAAACTTGATACAAATCCACAACTGATTATCCCGACTTTCTCTCTTCTTTTAGTCAGTCTGACATGTATTGTATTTGGAGTCTTAGTTACTACACCAAAAAATACTGCTGGTGTTTTTTCAAAAGATGACATAGTAAACAAAAAAACTAATTTACTTTTTTTTGGAAATTTCTTCAAAATGGAACTAAAAGATTTCCAATGGGGAATGACAGAAATGATGAATGATCGCGATTTTCTATATGGAAGCATGATCAAGGATTTTTATTTCCTTGGACAGGTGCTGGGAAAAAAGTATAAGTATTTAAGAATCTGTTATAATATTTTTATGTATGGACTCATCATATCTGTTATTGCATATGCTATTGCTTTTACTACTATGCCAATCGAACCAATAAATTTTTTTGAATAATTTTTTTCACTGACATCAGAAAACTATTTTTAATAAGACATGCAAAATCAAGCTGGAAATTCCCTGAGCTTGATGATCACGACAGACCGCTGAATAAAAGAGGTAAACGCGATGCTCCGCTCATGGCAGATATTTTAAAAGAAAAAAAAATCATACCTGATTTAATTCTTTCAAGTACAGCAGTCCGAGCTCTAAAATATGCAGAGATTTTGGCTGATAAATTAGATTACGGAAAAAAAAACATAAAAGCTTCCCGAGATTACTATTTTGCTGATTTAAATGAGATCATCAAAATTATTAGATCTGTTTCCAATAATTATAACAACGTTTTTTTCATTGGGCATAATCCTGAAATTACTTATCTTGCAAATTTTCTTTCAGGAAAGGATGTAAATAATATTCCTACGTCTGGTGTATTTGGATTGAAATATGATATAAATGACTGGTCAGAACTTGATGAAAATAACGGTAAATTTAATCTGTTTTATTACCCTAAACTATTTCTTAAATAACAAAAAATGAAATATTTCAACAGAGATCTGAGCTGGTTATCCTTTAATGAAAGGGTCCTGCAGGAAGCTGAAGATGTTAATGTTCCGTTATTTGAAAGAATTAAATTTTTAGGAATTTTCTCCTCAAACCTTGAAGAGTTTTTCAGAGTAAGAATCTCTGGTCTCAGATACCTTACCAAATTAAAAAAGAAAAATATCAAGGAATCCGGATTTGATCTTCATGTTTTGACCAAACAGCTAATGCTGAAAATTGATGAACTGCAAAATAGATTTGGTAATGTATTTCGAAATGAACTTCTTCCATCACTTGCTGCCGAAAATTTTTTTATTAAGGATGAAAATTCTGTTTCAGAATCTGACTTAAATTTTTTAAATGATTTATTTGCGGAAAAGATTAATCCATATCTGACTCCGATGATCCTTGTAAAAAAAAAGATTAAACCTTTTTTAAAAACCGGGCAGCTATACTTATCAATAAAACTTTCTTCAAAGGGAAGCATTAACTCCAAAGGAAAAAATAAAAATTTCAAATATGCATTACTGGAAATACCCTCTGATAGAATGGAAAGATTTATTAAGTTACCATCAGAAAAAGACAAATACGAATATATTTTTCTCGATGATATAATAAAAATTTTTATAAAAGATATTTTCGAAGGGTATCATATTGAAGAAGTTCGTTCGATTAAACTTACAAGAGATGCTGAGCTATACATTGAAGATGAGTTCACCGGAAATCTTCTTGATAAAATAAAAAAGAATTTAGGTAAAAGAATTACCGGGCTCCCCAGCCGCTTTTTATATGACAGTAATATGTCTAAACCCATGCTCAAATTCCTTTCTGAATCTCTTGATATTGATAAAGAAGATCTTGTCAAGGGAGCTAAATACCATAATTTTCAGGACTTCCTTGGATTTCCTTTTCCTGATATCAGACATTGTGTTTATCAACATAAAGAAGAACTAAAGACTAAATATATTTATAAATCTAAAAATATCTTTCAGACCATTTCAGAAAAAGATCAGATACTTCATTTTCCTTATGAATCTTTTTCTCCTGTTACAGATTTTATCAGTGCTGCCGCAGATGACAAAACAGTTGATAATATTAAAATAACTTTATACAGAGTTGCAAAAAATTCCTCAATTGTAAACTCTTTATTGAATGCGCTTAAAAATGGTAAACGCGTTACAGTCTTCATTGAAATTAAAGCAAGGTTTGATGAAGAACTGAATATCGTTTATGCAGGTGAGCTTCAAAAAGCCGGAGCACATGTTCTTTATAGTATACCTGGTATAAAGGTCCATGCAAAACTTGCTATGGTTACCAGAATTGAAAATGAAGTACCAGTAAATTATTGTTACCTTGCTACAGGTAATTTCAATGAAAAAACTTCACGAATTTATTGTGATACTGGTTTATTTACATCTTCGAAAAATATTACTGAAGAAGTCTCCAAAATTTTTGATTTCTTAGAAGGCAAAATCATTGATACTGAATTCAAAAATTTGCTGGTAGGGCAATTTAATATGAAAGATGAGTTTTTGAAATTAATTGATTCTGAAATTAAGAATGCAGATAAAGGGAAAGAAGCTTCAGTAATATTAAAGCTCAATAGTCTGGAAGACCGAAAAATGATAGATAAATTGTATGAAGCTTCAAAAGCAGGTGTAAAAATTTTCATACTTGTCAGAGGTATATGTTGTCTTATCCCGGGAGTAAAAAAGCAAAGTTCAAATATAAGAATTATCAGCATTGTAGACAAATATCTTGAACACAGCCGTGTATTCATTTTTCATAATGGAGGAGATAAAAAAGTTTATATTTCTTCAGCAGACTGGATGAAAAGAAATCTCAATAGAAGAATTGAGACAGCAATTCCTGTTTATGATGAAGATCTGAAAATGGAATTAATTGATATATTAGACATTCAAATAAGAGATAATTTAAAAGCCAGAATAATTGACAAAGATCAGAAAAACGAATATATAAATTCCGGGTCAAATAATAATTACAGAGCTCAATCTGATATTTACACTTATCTATCAGAAAAATTCTACACTGAATAATTCCAGTTCAATTTCCTTCCCTTTTAGTTTATACTTTCCAATATTTTCTATTCTCATATTGCTTTCTTTATTTAACTTTCTTTGAACTTCCTTTGATATTAGTATATCTTTATCTAAAGTTTTAGAAAATGCCTGAATCCTGGATGCCGTATTAAGAACATCACCGTGAAAAACGATCTCTTTTTTCGAATCACCAATCTCACCGGTTACAACTTCTCCGTAATGAACACCTGCTTTGAATTCAGGTATATATCCAAATCTATTTATATAATTTTTGGATAATCTGCTTATAATATTTTTCATTTCAAGAAAGCAATTCACACAAGAATTTTTTTCAAATCCAGTATTGTCAATCCAGCTGACAATGACTTCATCACCAACATACTGATAAATTTCACCTTTGAATTTAACTATGGCTTCATCAATATCAAAAAAAAAGTTATTTATAAAGTTATGATATTTTACCGGTCCGAGTTTTTCGGCTATAGTGGTTGATGAAGTGAGATCCAAAAACATAAATGTTCTGAATTCTATTCTTGGCTTGTGATACTTTCCTGTAATATAATTTAAAAGAACTTTTTTACCGAGCAGAGAATTTATCTGCATAAAAAAATTAATAACAAAACTGGCTGCAATAGCAAAAAAGAATATGTTTTTGAAATCACCGGTTAAAATAAATTTTCTAAAATCTTCACTTTTAATTGTGTTTAAAAGAGATTCATCATTGAGACTACTTTCATGAACAACCCATACAGTTAAAACAGAAAACGAAATATTAAAAATGTAAAAAATTGTTCTAATAAAAAGTGTTACGGAAAATTTCAGTTTGTTAAAATTATTTTTAAACACAAAATTCTCAATTAGAGAACTTACAAATGTGATCATAAAACCGATCAATAATCCTTTAAGCAGAGTAACCGGATTCAAACCAAATGTAATGGCTGTAAATACCGGAGCAACAATAACACCTGAAAGAGTTACAATGAATACTGATCTTAACTTTTCTTTATTTTTTAGAATAAAATTCATAACTATATTTACAAAAATCTCAGACGTTATTATTTATTATAACTTAAATGATTTTTTTGATTTTTATTTCAAATAAAACTATAATGTAAATGCTGATCCCAGATAAAATTTGAAACCTTCATCTGATTGAGCTACTGTAATTCCAAAATTTGCTAACTTATTTATGTATGATATCCAGACAGAACCTCCATATGAATTATGCCAAGTCTTTGATTTTTCTCCCTGTAAGTAAACCCTTCCGGTACCGCCAAATACTGAAATTCCTAAAATTCCCGGCACAAGAATATTCAGCGGCAATAATCTGATTCTCAATTCTGACTGTGCCATTATTAAACCGTTACCTGCAAATCTCTCTCTTGCAAATCCAAGAAGTGAACCTTCTCCACCTAGAAATAATGATTCATTAAATGGAAATGTCCCCCATATTTTTCCGCCTGCAGCCTGCATGACTAAAGTAGCACCCATAAGTGTATCAGTAGATAAATATCCTCTTATATCAAATTCAGCTTTTCCGAATTCATAACTATTACTAAATATTTGCGGATAATATTTACCATTTAATCTTGAATAAATTCCAGTGTTTGTTTCAATCTGAGAATTTCTGCTGTCAAATCTCATTCCTAAATTCATTCCACCAAATTTCATACTTCCAATGCCATATGTATTTGGATTCTGCCCCAGTAAAGTATTAGGATCGTATATTACGTCAGAATAACTGTATGACAAGCCTGATTCCATAAAAGCATTTTTACCTAAATAATAATCCACTCCTATTCCTGATTCAAGATATTCCTGTTTCACATTATAATATCCTGAATTTTCGAGATCCTTATTAAAAGTTGTTTCATTACCCATTCCAAAAAATTTCGTTACAAATAATTCTGACTGAGTAAAATCTACAATTACATTTTGATTTCTAATTATGTTATAAAAATTTCCGTCAAAATCAAAATTAAATTTACCGTATTTAAAAGAGTAACTTGAAAAAAGTGACATCTTAAATGCATATGGCTTAAAATTGTATCCGTATTTATATAAGATAGGTCCACCTCCAAGAACAAGTCCGTCATCTGTATTATAATCAAACACCGGTCCAAATCTCCAGTCATATCCACGGTCTTCATTTTCCGGTTCATTTCTTTCAGTCAGATCATCCTTCGGTCTTATATCTTTTCGTTCATATATCCTTCTGTCTTTTAAATTTAAAATCTCTATTTCACCTTCGCTTTTGATTAAGTTAATATCAATTCCTACTGAATAATTACCTTTTACATCCACAATATCCTTTCCATTGTTAAGATAAATTCTTATCTCCTTCGTGTCATCATCATTAAAATTTCTTTTAAAAAATGGATCACCTTTTATCTCACCGGTTTCTTTATCAGTTTCATATATTCTCAGTTCAAGTTCGTTTTCACTAAAATAATTTACTGCAACAAATTCATTTTTATCACTGCCATATACATCTACAATTTCATTTATTAAATTGTAGTATTCATCTGATGCTGATTTCAGTTTATTCCTTCTGGATCTTATCAGTCTTTCAAGTTTTTTTCCACCTAAGCCATACCATTCTTTCGGCATCTTTTTTACAGCATATGTTATAACTGAATCTGTAAGCTGCTGCTGAATATATTTTACAAGTGAATCATAATCACTTTTCGGAACCGGCGGCAAAAACTTCCTGTCAATATATCTGCCGTTAAATGTCAGATCATAAATTTTTGGATAATCTTCACTGTATCCTTCGATCTGTGTAATTGATTCACCAACTAGAAATGGTATCAAGCCGTCATATAAACTGAATGCCTGATCTCTGTCACGTGGGATAGGTTTATAAACTGTCCTACCTTTTTCTTTATAGCCTGCCCACTTCCACTGATCTGAATGCCTGTCCCAGTCTCCAATCAGAAGATCTATCAGTCTTGCTTTCAGATATTCAATATTATCAACCTGATTATCATTATTATCTTCGAGCTTTTTATAAAGTTTGTCTGTACTTATAATTTTATCCGCATTGCCAAATCCTTTTTCGTCAGGATTATTTTCATCATCAGAACCTTCAGGATTTAATTCAATTGTACCAAGCATACCACCGAACTCTTTTCTGTACTTTCCTAATCTCTTATCATTTGGTAAAACTATTACAAACGGCTCTGCATTTAGAATTCCGACTGCATTCATTATTGGAGAAACTATGACAGCTGAAAAAGGATGTGATGTGCTTATCTGATCTTTTACCATATCTGCAAATACCGAATTCTGATACTCTTCAGGAAGTATCCTGCTTGGATCTTTATTCATAGAACGAAATTTATATTCCAGACTATCATTACCTTTGAATCTCAATGATTTAGTCTGAAGACCTCCGCCTTTTTTAATAGGTGTTAATCCCCCACCGTACTTTTCCAGATTAATTATATCTACTGAAAATGGAGTTTTCCAGAGATCTCTCCAGTGTGCGCCGAATATTATTTCTTTTAATCCCGAAATATCATACTCTTTACCGGCTGTGACTTTAGCGGTTCCTGAAAATATATCTGAACTGTCATTTTGTGAGAATGAATAACAGCAGAATATAGAGTTAAAGGCTATTACTATTATTACTGTTCTCAATAAAAATTTTTAAATTTAGTGGATTGAAAAAATTAAATACATAATTACATTTTCAGACATTAATTTAAGTTCATATTGACTGAGCATGTATTTACTTTTTTATGAACGGATAAATTACGATACTGCCGCTACCGGATTTCCCTTCACTGCTGATCAGAAGTTCGTTGTCTTTTGAAAAAGCTATTCCTTCAGGCTGAGGGTGGATCTTATCTTTCAATGGGTGTCTGTCAATTATTTCACCTTCTTTTGTGATCTCAATTATTTCACTTCCGTTAGCAGCAATTATAAAAAAAGAACCTGTCAATGGATTCCGCTCAATTCCTGAAGGATTAA
Organism: Ignavibacteria bacterium; assembly: GCA_035443185.1. GTDB lineage: Bacteria > Bacteroidota > Ignavibacteria > Tepidaquicellales > Tepidaquicellaceae > UBA2330. The sequence goes on from DAORRV010000002.1 coordinate 33,395, forward strand.
AATGATTATTAACTTCTGAAATTGGAATTACAAATCTTGGATTTGGATCAAGTTTTTTTTCGCTTAGTGAAAATGAATAAACTGCCTTTTCATTTTTTTCGCCTGTACCTGAACTTCCTTTACAGGCAATCAATAGTGAATTGGTTTCAGGATCATAACATAAGCCTTCTGCATCAGATGACTTACTGAGTTCAGTCTCATACAATTTATATTCTGAATATTCTTGATCTCCTGCTTCTTTGAATTCATATAAATCTCCATTACTCTCAAGTAAATAAAAATAGCCGTCAACAAATACAATATCCTCAAAGTCTTTTTTTAAAACGGAGTTTCCAATAGCAAATTTTTTGATTACACCACCGTTAGATACATCTATCTGATATATCACTCCAGATTCATCCTGCATACCAAACAATCTGTAATCAGGAGTAAACGTTATTCCTGAAAGTTCTACCAACTCTCTCGGGACATTAATTTTCAAAGGATCTTTTGAATCAAGATCATAGTGTGATAAACCGGATGTGTCATTCTTTATTTCTGCTTCCTGTTTACCTTTGGGGTTTTTAATACTTTTAGTTTCATCTTTTTTACTACATGATATTAAAAGAAAGAATAGTGGTATTAAAAATAATTTAATATTCATTTTGAAATCTTTGAAATTTTGAAGTTTTGAAATTTTGAAATTTTGAAGTTTTCGATAATTTAAATTAAGAAATTTAAGCCTTAAAATAAAACTAGATATTTTATAACTATTCTTCTCAAGGGTTTGTAAACTTAAGCTTAATTTACTCTACTTTTTTTGATGTTAAGTTTATTACATTCTGTTGTTACTGTTTCTTTCCGTATAAACTTTTTCGCTCCATCATTTTTAAGGTGGAATTACTTTTAAATTATTTTGAAACGTGCTGTTAAAATTTTGACATATACCTTAACAAGTTTCACTGAAAATTTTAAATCAGTTTGCGATTAATTTAGGTTGTAACAGATTAATTTATAATTTATAATTCGTTTTTTATTATTCGTAATTTGTATTTTGTAATTTGTAGTTTGTAACTGTCTTGAATAACTTTCCTAATTAAATTAGTTTAGGTTCTATTTTTTTAAAATGATCAATACAACTTTGGAAAACGAACTGACGATTGACGAAAATTTTAATTTATTTAAAGCACTTTCTTTAAAAGAAAATATTCAGGATCCATATCCTGTATATCAAAAGCTTAGAGATTATGAGCCTGTATTTTATATGAAATCCCCAACAGGTTTTTTGTCAGAAAATATCTGGATACTTACGAGATATGATCATATTTCATCCGTTCTAATTAATAAAAAATTTGGAAGAGGAAATAAGTTTGGGAAAGGAAAAATTACTGCAAATTATGCAAGACTGAATTCACTTACTCAAATGAGACAACATTGGGTAAATTTTCTTGACCCGCCTGAACATACCCGGATCAGAGGATTTATCAACAAAGCTTTTTCGCCAAAATTAGTGAATGTTCTGAAACCAAATATTGACTCCATTGTAAATTATCTGCTTGATAAATTTCAGGGAGATACTATTGAATTCATAAGTGAATTTTCATATCCCCTTGCGGCTATTACAATTGCTGAATTTTACGGGATTCCAAAAGAGGACAGAGATATTTTAGATAAATGGGCAATGCAGATAGTAAGAACTTTAGATGTAGTTACAAATCAATTTACACAGGAAGATCTGAAAAATATTTACAGCTCAGCAGATGAGATAAAAGAATATTTTAGAAAAGTTGTAGATCAGAAAGAAAAAAATCCGAAAGATGATCTCATCAGCAGATTGATTACTATTGAAGACAACGGAGATAAGCTCACAAAAGAAGAGATAATTGCTTCTCTTGTTTTGATGATAATGGATGCGCATGAAGCTCCAAAAAATCAGATTTCAAACGGACTTTATGCCTTGTTAAAAAATCCCAATCAGTATGAAAAGCTTGTGAAAGATCCTTCACTTGCCGACGGAGCTGCAGATGAACTTTTAAGATATGACAGCCCTGCACAGTTTACAGGCAGGAGGACACATGAAGATGAAACAGTCGGAGGAAAGGAAATTAAAAAAGGTCTGCAGATTATCTGTATGCTGGGAGCAGGAAATCGTGATCCTCTGAAATTTCCAGAGCCTGACAGACTTGATATTGAAAGGAAAAAAGTATTCCCCCTTTCATTTGGAGGTGGCATTCATTTTTGTGCCGGTGCAGGTTTTGCAAAACTCGAAGCTGTTTCAGCATTTGAAAATATTGCTAAACGATTTCCGCGTTTGAGTCTGATGGATAAAGAATATAATTTTCATGAATCACTTCACTCAAGAGGACTCGACAGACTTGAATTAAAAATCAAATGATCTTTTCTTAATATGATTTAAATTACATCAGACAAGCAAAGATAATTTACATTCGGGATCTGTGATGAACTCCATATTTTCATCATCTTCTTCATCTTCAGGTACATATTTCAAAGCAAATTGAGAGTCTGAATATATATTATCAATAATCATGTGCAAGTGTTCATCTTCTTTTCCTTTGATAGAACTGCTCAGAGAATATATAGTTTTATTCTCGCTGAATTCTTCCATTTCCATATTCATTTCAATATCAATCTCACCATCTTTACTTTCCATTCCAAAAATTTCATTATCTTCAGTGCAAAAGCATGATTTTAATAAAAACAATACACTGCTGTTTGCATAAAAAGCATTGGCAAAATATGGATCAAATTCATCAAAGAAATCTTCTTCACATTCCTTAATAAAATCTATAAAAAGGCATAAAATTTTATTTTTATGAAAACCATTTAAATTATATTTATTTCGTTCAAAGTTGTAAATTTTTTCAAAAACCATTTCTTTGCTTTCTATTTTTTAAAAAGGGATATATTATTTTTTCTTTAAAATATTTTCGTAAGTACTGATCCAGTCTTGAGGAGAGACCTTTGAAGCAAGTTCACCGATTAGCTTATATGGAATCTCTTCAGGCTTTTTAAATCTGATACAGCTTTTCCCCATATCCAATTTTGATTTAACTGTTTTACTGTACTCATTTGTAAACCAGTCAAGTAGTTTTTTATCAGCATATAATCCCATATGATACACAGCAATAAAATTTTTTTGAGAGGCAATACTCATGAAAGGCAACGGCAGCTCAGGGTTGCAGTGATATCCATCCGGATACAGACTTTGAGGAACGACATAACCTATCATTCCATAAGATATTTCTTCCTTAAAACCTTTAGGAAGTTTTTTTTTAATACACTTTTGAAGTTTACTTACTGCTGTTTTTCTTTCTGAAGGAAGTGCATCTAAATATTCTGCAATTGTCTTTGCTTTTGAAGTCATTTTATGGTTTAATGATTTACTTTTTATTGAGTATGTTTAAAATAAATTTTTAGATCAATTATCGCAATACAATGTTTTTATAATATTCATATTCTCAGGATCACTTCATTAATTTTTAATACGCTTAGAAATTAATTCTGATCATTATTGCCAATTAAATCAGATTACAACTAAATATCCCTTATATAGTCATTTAATTACAGAATTAGAATTTTTATATTGTTGTCTTAATTATACAAACATTTCATTGGGAAAAGCTCAAAATTTAGTTGATTTATTAATATATCGCGCTCAAAAACAACCGGATAAAACTGCATTTGTTTTTCTGGAAGACGGGGAAACTGAAGCAGGTAAATTTTCTTACAAGGCACTTGATATCAGTGCAAAAAGAATTGCCGAAAGTTTACAGATAAAAAATTTAAATGGTGAAAGAGCATTACTAATTTATGAATCCGGACTTGAATATTTAGATTCATTTTTTGGATGCCTTTATGCAGGAGTAATTTCTGTACCACTTCACCCTCCCGGAAAAAATAAATCATTATCGAGAATTGCTGCAATTGCAAAAGACAGTGGTGCAAAAGTAATTTTATCTACTTCTGAAATTTATGAAGAGCTTAAAGATGAATTTGAAAAAGATAATTTTTTAAAAGATCTTGAATGGATATTAACTGAAACTATTTCAGATATCAATTCAGAGAAATGGATAAACCCGGGTATTAAGCCCGAAACATTGGCATATTTACAATATACTTCAGGATCAACAGGCATACCAAAAGGCGTGATGGTAAATCACAAAAACCTTTTGGCTAATCTTGAAATTATCGATAAATCTCATCCACATAATGATAAAAGTGTGATGGTAACGTGGCTTCCGATTCACCATGACATGGGATTGATATATGGAATTTTACTTCCCTTCTACAGCGGATATCCATGTTACTTTATGACTCCACAGGCATTTGTTCAGAAACCACACAGATGGTTGTCAGCAATTTCAAAATTTAAAGGCACTCATAACGCTGCACCAAATTTTGCATTTGAACTTTGTGTTAATAAAATTTCTGATGATCAAAAAAAATCTTTAGATCTCAGTACCTGGACAACTGCAATGAATGCAGCTGAGCCTGTCCGAGCAGAGACAATAGAAAGATTTTCAGAATATTTTTCAGAATGCGGATTTGAAAAAAGATTTTTTAGTCCTGGATACGGTCTTGCTGAAGGTACTTTAATTCTTTCGACTACTTTTACAAAAGACGAACCTGTTTTAAAAAGATTTAGAGATGCAGATATTGAAAAAAAGAATATTGCAGTTGCTTCAAATTCTGAAGATAAAATTTCCAAAGTACATGCAGGTCATAGTCATTCAATTGAAGACACAAGAATAGCAATCGTTGATCCAGTTAAGCTGATCGAATGCAAAGAAGGTGAAGTTGGAGAAGTATGGGCATCTGGTACTTCAATTGCTCAGGGCTACTGGCAACGTGAAGATGCGACTGAAGAAACTTTCAATGCTCACATTAAAGATACAAATGAAGGACCTTTTTTGAGGACAGGTGATCTTGGATTTATTTTTGAAAATGAATTATACATAACAGGAAGATATAAAGATCTGATAATTATCCGTGGACAAAATCATTATCCACAGGATATTGAATATACAGTTGAAGCCAGTCATCCTGCACTGCGGCTAGGTTGTGTAGCAGCTTTTTCAATAGACTATGAAGGAGAAGAGCATCTTGGAATAGTTCAGGAAATTCAGAAAAATTTTGTGAAAGATTTTGACACAGATGAAATTGTAAAAGCGATCCGAAAGTCAGTTTCAGAAGAACATGATCTTCAGGTGCAGTCAATTACATTAATTAAACCTGGCACTGTACCAAAAACTTCCAGCGGAAAAATTCAGAGGAAGGCATGTCTGCAGGGAGTATTAGATAATGAACTGGAAGTACTTGCCGAATGGAAGCAAGGTGAACTTAAAGATCACACACCTAAAGAAATTTCAGATAAAGAAAAAATAAAATTCAAAGCAACTTCATTTAATTTAAAAAACTGGCTCGTCAAAAGACTGTCCGATCTTATGCAGATCAGTATTGAATCAATTGATGTTTCAGAATCATTTGCTGCATACGGAATGGATTCTTTAAAGGCGGTTCAGCTTTCGGGAGATCTCGAGACTTTACTGGAAAGGCATTTACCCGATACATTAGTTTATGATTATCCGAATGTAAATGCGTTATCAGAATTTCTTTCAACAGAGAATGTACAACCTGCAGATGAGATCAATGAAAATATAATTTCCAAAGTAATTTCAAAAAATGAAAATGAACCTATAGCTATAGTTGGAATTGGATTAAAATTTCCGGATGCTGACGGACCTGATGAATTCTGGAAATTGCTTAAAGAAGGAAGAGATGCAATTACAAAAATTCCAGAAGGCAGATGGAAAGAAAGTTCGATGAAACCATCGACTGTGAGATTTGGTGGTTTTGTAAAAGACACTGATAAATTCGATCCGGTATTTTTTGGAATATCTCCAAGAGAAGCATTACAGATCGACCCACAGCAAAGGTTTACACTTGAGGTTGCCTGGAATGCAATGGAAGATGCAGGCATCGATCCATCTTCACTTGCAGGAAAAGATGTTGGGGTCTTTATGGGAATATGCACTTATGATTATGCAAGATTTTCTGCAGGGAGAAAAGAATTTTTTGATGTGTACACAGGAACGGGAACTTCACTCAGCATAGCAGCAAACAGAATCTCATATTTATTTGATTTCAGAGGACCGAGTATAGCAATAGATACAGCATGCTCATCATCTCTAGTAGCACTTCACACAGCATGCAACAGCATTCGAAACGGAGAATCCACAATAGCTCTTGCAGGCGGAGTAAATTTACTTCTTGCACCAGACTGGAATGTAGTCTTTACAGAAGCTGATATGCTGGCAACTGACGGTAAATGTAAAACATTTGATTCGGCAGCTGACGGGTATGTCAGGAGTGAAGGATGCGGGGTTGTAGTTTTGAAAAAACTTTCAGATGCAATAAAGGATGGTGACAGAATTTATTCTGTAATAAAAGGTTCAGCAATAAATCAGGATGGAAAGAGTAATGGTCTTACTGCACCTAACGGTCCATCACAGGAAAATGTGATCAGAAAGGCATTGAACAATGCTGGAATAAAATCTTCGGAAGTTAGTTATATTGAAACACATGGTACAGGTACACCGCTTGGTGATCCTATAGAAGTGAATTCAATTGTAAAAGTAATTTCCAAAGACAGTTCAAATGATTATCCATGTTACATCGGATCAGTAAAAACCAACATTGGTCATCTCGAAGCTGCTGCGGGAATTGCAGGAGTGATCAAAACAAGTTTAGCCTTATATAATAAAAAAATTCCAAAGCATCTGAATTTTATTTCACTCAATCCTGAGATTCATATAGACGGAACTTCAATAAAGATCGCTGACACTGAGATCAACTGGTCAGACAATAAAAGATATGCAGGCGTAAGTTCGTTTGGATTCGGTGGAACAAATGCTCATATTATTCTTGAGAATGCTCCCGAAGAATTAAAAGCATCAAATTCAGTTTCAAAAAAAATGCCTTTCAATATTCTTACCCTTAGTGCAAAAAGTGACAAGGCATTGAAACAGCTTGCAGGTAATTATATTGAACTGTTATCTGAAAATAATTTGAATACAGAAGATATTTGCTTCACTGCAAATACAGGCAGAGCATCATTTAATCACAGGCTAGCGTTAGTTTGTTCTGACAATGTAAGTTTATCGAAGCAGCTAAATAATTTTTTATTTGATAAAAATTCTTTTGGTCTATTAAAAGGAACAACAAAGATCAATCATATTCCTAAAATTGCATTTTTATTTCCGGGACAGGGAGCACAGTTCATCGGAATGGGAAAAGAAATGTATGACACACATCCTCTCTTTAGAAGTATTATAAACAGGTGTGACGAAATATTAAGAAATTATTTAGATAAACCATTACTAGAAGTTTTATTTTATGAGAAAGATGAAAAATTAAACCCGATCAACGAAACAACTTATACGCAGCCTGCTTTATTTTCAATTGAGTATGCTCTTGGAAAGTTATGGATGTCATGGGGAATAAATCCTGATGTAATGATGGGACACAGCGCTGGAGAATGTGTAGCTGCATGTCTGGCAGGAGTTTACAGTCTTGAGGACGGATTAAAACTTGTAACAGAACGAGGACGACTTATGCAGACCATGACAGAAAAAGGTGAGATGTACACGATCTTTGAAGATGAAAAAGTTACCAAAGAATTTTTGAAGGGTTATGAAGATAAAGTTTCCATAGCGTCAATAAACGGACCGAAGAAAACTGTAATTTCCGGAAGCAAAGATTCGCTTGATAAGATCATAGCCATTATTGAATCCAAGAACATTGAATATAAAAAAATAATTGTTTCAATCGCATCTCACTCCCCTCTTATGAATTCGATGATAGATGAGTTCAGAAAAGTGTGTGAGACAATAAATTATTCAAGTGCAGAAATTCCTGTGGTATCTAATATGACAGGTGAAATAGTTACCGATAAAATTTCAAATGCTGAATACTGGTGCAAACAAATATTATCACCGGTCAGATTTTCAGAGAGTATAAAGGAATGTGTTAATAATGGAGTGGAGATATTTGTAGATCTTGGTCCTAAACCTTCGTCAATTAATATGGCTCAGGAAAGTGTTCTGGATCCGAAGATAAAATGGCTACCGAGTTTCAAATATAATTTTACAATTTGGGAAACTCTGTTAAGTAGTTTGGGAAGTATGTATGTAAGCGGGATTTACCCTGACTGGAAAGAATTTTCAAAAGATTTTTCACATGCGAAAGTGAGTTTGCCGAATTATCCATTTCAGAGGGAGAGATATTGGATTGGGGATGGAATGGGAGAGATGACCGGAGAAACGGATTTATCCGTTTCTGTCGGAACTGCCGAAAGTCAATCGGACGGCGGATCTTTTGCAGGAGTGAGACTGCCTTCAGCTTCTGATACAGAATCTATTTTTAATTTACGGATCAGCGGAAACTCACCGGAATATCTGAAAGATCATGTTGTATTTGGAAAGATAATATTTCCTGCTGCAGGGTTCATAGAAATGGCTTTAGCCGTTTCCCGAAGTATTACAAAGAATAAAAATATAAACATTACCGGAATTTTATTTCATCAGGCACTGACATTAAAGGAAAATGAATTTTCTGATATTCAAATCATTTTAACAAAGACAGTTCCGGAAATTTATGAATTTAAAATTTATAGTGCGGACTATTCTAATAATAACAGAAACAATTTTTCCTGGACTTTGCACAGTTCCGGAAAAATTAATTTTAGTAAGGTAGAAGCTAAAGAGAATAAAATTGAAGTTGATAAGATCGTTTTTAATAATAGCCATGAAATAAAAAATTTGTATGAATGTATAAAAGAATCCGGAGTGGAATATCTATATGCATTCCAGGCTATTAAAGAGTTAAATGTAAATGGTGATGAGGCTTTTAGTAAGATAGAAATGAATAATATTGGCACAATTGAGAATCTAGCTCATCCAGTTTTAATCGATAATGCTTTCCAAACTGTACTTTCATTATTGGATTATAAAAATCCTGAAAAAGCATACATTCCTGTTGGAGTAAATGAGATATATTTATATAAAAATCTTACCTCTGGAATATATTGTCATGCAGGATTAGTAAAAAGTGTTTCACCTGCAGTAATGAATTCTGCTGATATAAAGATCTATTCTGACAATGGTGAACTAGTTTGTAATATAAAAGGTCTGCAACTAAAAGAAGTAAGCAAAAAAGAATTTCTTGCAATTAATGATGACTTAAATGGCTGGTTTTATAATATCGATTGGGTGAAAATTAAGAAAGATTTAATATTTCCAAAACCGTTAGAATTATTACAAGATTTAATTGATAACTCTGATGATCAAAATAATTTTGATACATCAGCTAATTCTGTTTCTAAATACAAAGACTTTATAAAAGACCTGGAATTGCTAACTGTTCATTATATAATTTCAGCAATTAAAGAATCCGGTTTCAAAACATCTATTGGAAATAGTTTAAAAGTTAATGAATTTTTTGAAAGTTTTGGTTTTTCTGAAAAATACAAAAAGTTAGCAAATCGACTCATTGAAATATTGTCAGATAATAATTTTTTAAAGATCGATAAAGATGAAATTGAATTTAATGTAGGTCATGACATTGATCCATCCGATATATTGCCTGATGTACTTTGTAAAAAATATCCGGATTTTCTGGCAGAGATAAAACTAACCGAACTTTGCGGCAAACAACTTTTCAATATTTTAACAGGAAAAAAAGATCCGCTTGAGATTTTGTTTCCTGAAGGAGATATGACGTTACTTACAAAACTTTATCAGGATTCACCTGCTTTTGTTCATATGAATAATTCAATTAGAAAAATTACTGGAAATATTCAAAGTAGTTTTACAGAAGGTAAAAAATTAAATATACTTGAGATCGGTGCTGGCACTGGTAGTACAACATCTTATATTACTTCCCTCTTTAGTAATGAAAACATTAACTATACTTTTTCAGATATATCACCTGCATTTTTTATCAAAGCAAAGGAAAGATTTAAAGAGTTTAATAATATTAATTTTAAAGTTTTAGATATTGAAAAAGATCCCATCAAACAGGGATTTGTTTTGAATGAATTTGATATAATAATTGCTTCCAATGTTATCCATGCTACTAAAGATCTGATAAGTTCAATGAATAATATTAGAAAATTATTGTCAGAAAACGGCACTTTAATTTTAAATGAAGTAACTGAAAAACAGGCATGGCTTGATATTACATTTGGTCTGACAGATGGTTGGTGGAATTTTTCTGATACTGATCTTCGAAATGAACACCCTTTATTGAATAATCAAAGTTGGAATAATTTATTCTTACAATCAGGCTTTGAAAATGCAGAAATATATTCTCCAGAATTAAATAATAAAATATATACCGGTCAATCCTTAATTATTGCTTCCGTAAATACTGTTGAAAATGAAAAAATGTATGATGTTTCAGCAGAGAAAGAAATACTTGTATTTTCAATTGGATCCGTTTCAAAAAATCTTATTGAAGCTTTTAAAAAAAATGCAGAAGATATTATTTTTATTAATGAGGATAGTTCGTTTGAGAAAAAATCAGATAAAGAATTCTCCGTTGATTTCAATAATCATATTCAGTTAAAAGATCTATTTAAAGTTTTTAATGAAAGTAATAATAAGAAAAACATTATAGTTATAATTCCGGATTCAGGAATTGTTAATGACGATGGTATAAATAAAATTACATTAAAAGGATCATCATTTATTCTGAATCTATTAAAAGTTTTATCTGAAACAGAAACTTCAAATAATTATAAATTAACAATTGTAACACAGAATGCTGTTCATGTTTGTGAGTCTGAAACAGTCATCGGAATTCAAAATTCACCTGTATGGGGAATTAAAAAAGTTATTTCTCTTGAGCAGCCTGAACTTAATACAAAGATCATTGATATTGATTTTAGCACTAAGTCAGAATTAATTGTAAATGAAGTATTGTCTGAAATTGAAGATGATATGATTTCTTTTAGAAATAATTGTAAGTTTATACCATTTCTAAAAAGAATTAAACCTGACTATTCAAAAATAGAATTAGATTCGGAAGGCACTTATATGATCACCGGTGGTCTGAGCGGACTTGGATTAATTACTGCAAAATGGCTTTCTGAAAAAGGTGCAAAGAATTTAGCTTTACTGAGCAGAAGAGATAATACAAGTGAAGCTGATAAAATATTAAATGAGATTAGATCATCCGGTACTGATGTAAAAATATTCAAATGTGACATCACATTGAAAGAGGATCTGCAAAGGATAATGACTGAAATAAATTTATCGGGGAAAAAATTAAGAGGGGTTATACATTCAGCAGGACTTTTAGAAGATGGAATTTTGATAAATCAGACAGTTGAAAAATTCGATAAAGTATTGTCTCCAAAAATTAAAGGTGCCTGGAATCTGCATGAACTTACAAAAGATTTAGAAATTGATTTCTTTATAATGTATTCATCAATTGCATCAATACTTGGATCTGCAGGTCAGGCAAATCACTCAGCAGCAAATTCATTCTTAGATTCATTTGCATATTACAGAAAAGCAAAAGGACTTCCTGCAATGAGTATTAACTGGGGTGTCTGGTCAGAAATTGGTTCTGCTGTGAAAAAGGGTGCAGACAAGAATGAAAAAATACCGGGTCTTGGTCTGATAGATCCTGAGAGAGGCATAAAAGCATTAGAAAAAATCTTTAATTGCGGAAATGCACAGATCGGAATACTGCCAATGGATTGGAATAAATATTTTGAAAGCACCAAAAATAAATTTACGGTAAAATTAATTTCAGAAATTCGGGATCCGAACGAAGAAATTTCAAAAAAAGATGATGATGATTTTTTCGATAGATTACGAAATGCGAATGAATCTGAGCAAACTGAATTGCTGAAAGATTATTTCAGGGATTTGATATCAATGATAATGGGTCTTGATCCTGAAGATCTCGATGATGAACAGCCGCTTAATACAATGGGGCTGGATTCTCTTATGGCGATCGAATTAAAAAACAAAGTCAACATTGAGCTGGGAGTAGATCTGAATCTCGTACGGTATATGGAAGAAACCGGTATCATCCATCTTGCTGCAGAATTAAAAGAACAGCTGCCAAAGATTCTTAACAACAGCAGCAAAGAAACGGTTAAAACCGTTTCCGAAATTTCCGAAGAAGAAAAAGCACGCGACCTCCTTTCTAATCTCGATGATCTATCCGAAGAAGAACTTGACAGACTTTTAAATGAATCAAAATAATTAACTCATTAAAATTAAGTAAATATTGTGTCTGATCTGAAAGACAACGAAAATATACAAAAATTATCTGCTCAGGAAAAACTTGCTCTGCTTAAAAGTCAGCTTCTCGATAAAACAAAAAAAGAAGACGTAACCTTTCAAATGACTTACGGACAGAAAGCTCTGTATTTCCTCTATCTGAACACTCCGGAAAGCACTGCTTATAATGTCGCATTTTCTGTCAGAATTAAATCTCATGTAAATATTCCTGCTTTAAAAAAATCATTTCAAAGAATTCTGAACAGAGATCAGTGCCTGAGATCTAATTTCAAAATAGAAAACGGTAAACCTGTTCAGACTGTAAGCGGGTTTAAGGATATTTTTTTCAGATCGGAAGATCATTCCGAAAAAAGTGAAAAAGTTATTAAAGAAATAATTAATTCTTATCACAGAACTCCATTTGATCTCGAAAACGGTGACGTATTTAAAGTATATTTGGTAAAGGTATCTGATGAAAATTATATACTGCTTATCAGCGTTCATCATATTGCCTGTGATGGTTGGTCCATCGGTACAATGCTGAATGAACTAAAGCAATTTTACTATGCAGAATCCGATAACCTGCAAATCTCATTTTCACCCTTACAAAAAAAATATTCAGATTACGTAAATTTTCTGGAAGATTTTATTAAAAGTGAAAAAGGTAATGAACAATGGCTTTACTGGGAGACTGAACTTAAAGGCGATCTACCTTATCTAAATTTAACACCGGACAAGCATAGACCGGCAGTACAGACTTATAATGGTGCGACTGAATATTTATTTCTTGAAAAAGAACTGGTAGACAAACTTAAAGCAATTTCCAAATCAGAAGGCACCACTCTTTTTGTAACATTGCTTACTGCTTTTTTTGTTTTTCTTTATAAATACTGCGGTCAGAAAGAGATCATAGTCGGATTGCCTACAGCCGGTAGAACCAATACCGAATTTGATAAAGTAATTGGATATTTTATAAATCCGGTTGCTGTAAGAGCTATAGTCGATCCCGAAAATTCTATTGCGGATTTTTTAAAGCAGGTAAAGAAAAAAGTTCTTTACGCCGTAGCCAATCAGGATTACCCATTCCCTTTAATTGTTGAAAAGATTTTGAATAAAAGAGATCCGAGCAGATCTCCTGTATTTCAGACTTTTTTTGGAATGCAGAAAGTTCAGCAGTCTGACGAAATTCAGGAGCTTATTGTTTACGGAAATGATAATGCAGAAGTAAACTGGGGAAGCCTGAAATTACAACCTTATTATCTCACTCAACAGGATGGTCAGTTTGATCTTACAGTTGAATTTATTGAAGGTGAAAATTCTTTCTCAGGAGCATTCAAATATAATGCAGATATTTTTAATAAGGATACTATAATTTCGATGAAAGAAAATTTCATCACATTGCTGAAAAATATAGTTTCGGATTCTGAAAAATCTGTGAAGGATCTTAAAATTCTTTCAGATGCAGAAGAAAGTAAAATACTGAATCAATGGAATGACACAGAAACTTTAATTAATGAACAGACTACAGTTTACCATTCGATCAAAAAAATTGCCGGTTTATATCCAGATAATACTTCAGTTATTTCAGACGAATCTGAAATTTCATTTAAAGAACTTGTTGAACGTTCCGGCAAGCTGACAAATTATCTCATTAGAAAAGGAGTAAAGCCTAAAGATCTAATATGCATCTGTATGGAAAGATCTTTGGATTTGGTAATATCAATTCTTGGTATATTAAAAGCAGGCGCTGCTTACGTTCCGGTCGATCCTTCATATCCTCAGAACCGTATCGATCATATGATAAAAGATTCGGGCTCTAAATTTATTTTGACACAAAGATCTGTTTCAGAAAAACTCCGATCAGATAATGCAGAGATCCTAATTGCCGATGAAAGTAATTTGGAAATTATGGATGAAAATTCTGAAGTACCCGATATAAATGTAACTCTTGAAGATCCTGCTTATGCAATTTATACATCAGGTTCATCCGGTATTCCAAAAGGTGTTTTGATTAGTCACAGATCTCTGGCAAACCATATGCAGTGGATGATTAATGAATTTGGATTTGATTCAAATGTTAGTGTATTGCAAAAAACTCCGTTCAGTTTTGATGCCTCTGTATGGGAATTTTATCTGCCGCTGATGACAGGAGGAAAACTTGTTATGGCTAAGCCTGAAGCTCACATGGACACTGCTTACATGAAAGATTCAATTATAAAAAGCGAAGTTAATGTACTACAGATGGTTCCTACGCTTTTAAATCTGATATTGGATGAACCAATGATTCAGGATTGCAAAAGTCTTAAATTTATATTTTCCGGAGGAGAGGCTTTAACAAAAACTCTTTGTGAAAAAGTTTTTTCAAAACTTGACGTAACTTTATGCAATCTTTATGGACCGACTGAAGCAACTATAGATTCTACATTTTATATTTGCAATAAAAATGAAATTGACGAGAACATTCCGATTGGTAAGCCTGTGAGTAATGCAAAAGCATATGTCCTCGATAAAGCCTTGAATCCCGTACCAGTTGGAGTTGCCGGAGAGTTGTTTCTTGGTGGAGATAATATTGCGTTAGGTTATGTTAATAATATTTCCCTTACTGATGAAAAATTTATAGCTGATATTTTTTCTAATATTCCCGAAAGGAAATTATATAAAACAGGTGATCTGGCAAAATATAATTCTAATGGGAATTTAATTTTTCTTGGAAGAGCAGATGATCAGGTTAAATTCAGAGGATACAGGATAGAGCTGGGAGAAATAGAAACAGCTCTTAATTCAATTGAAAATATTAACACCTCAGTAGTATTAGTAAGAGAAGATAAACCGGGTATTCAAAAGCTGACAGCTTACTTGAAATTGAATAATGATTCTGAATTAGAAATAAATGAATACAAAAATGAATTAAGGAAAAGTTTACCTGAATATATGGTACCTTCAGCTTTCATATTAGTTGAAAGTATTCCACGCACTCCAAATGGAAAAATTGACAAATCTGCTTTGCCAGCTCCGGACGATTCTTTATCTGCACAAGCAGGACACATAGAACCTGAAAAGCCTGTTGAGAAGATCCTGGCAAATATCTGGAAAGAAGTTTTAGGAGTAGAGAATGTTGGCATCCATGATAATTTTTTTGAACTTGGCGGTGATTCCATTATCAGCATTCAGATTATTTCCCGTGCTAATCAGGAGGGTATAAAGATAAGTCCGCGTCAGGTCTTTCAGTATCAGACAATCTCTGAACTTTCCGCTGTCGCTGAGCAAAAAACCGCTGAAGCGGTTGACCAAAACCCCGTCACAGGAAATGCTCTGCTCATTCCCATTCAGCAAAGATTTTTTCAACACAATATAAAAGATCCATCCCATTTCAATCATTCTATTTTACTGTCTCTGCCTGATAATATTAATACTGAACATCTAGAAAAAGCAGTAAAAGAAATTCTCATCCATCACGATGCTCTTAGAATGAGTTATGAAATAATTGGGAATAATCTAACTCAAATCAATAATTACATTGGCAATGACATTCCTTTTATCGTAGAAGATCTGACTTCATTGGATCCTGACAATATTGATAATAAAATAAATGAGCTGACAATTAATTATCACAAAAACATCGACATCTCAAAAGGGAAATTATTTAATGCAGTTCTTTTCAGGACAGGAAATAATTCCGGTAATAAACTTCTGATAATTGTTCATCACTTATGTATCGACGGTATTTCATGGCGGATTATATTGGAGGATCTTTACAGACTTTATAATAATTTCCAAAACAATGAAGATCCAAAATTGCCGTTTAAAACATTATCATTTAAAAAATGGAGTGATATTATAAAAGAGTATTCAAACAGCACTGAACTTAAAAAAGAATTCGATCATTGGAAAGAAGTTTCAACTGAGTCTTTAATTATTTCTCAAAAAGATTTTAATGAAAATTTAAACATTGTAACCTCTGAAGAAAATGTGAACATTGAATTTTCAAAAGAAGATACCGGACTGATTTTAAAAGATGTACATAAGTCTTACAATACACAGATCAACGACATTTTACTAACAGCTTTGATTTTGGCATTTAATAAATGGAATGGCGAGAATAAATTACTTCTGAATTTAGAAGGTCACGGGCGTGAAGATATTGCTGATAATTCATTTAGTACAGATATTTCAAGAACTGTCGGCTGGTTTACTTCCGTTTTTCCAGTGCTCTTAAAAATCAATTCATCTAAAGATACCGGAGAATGCATCAAATCTGTCAAAGAGAATCTGAGGAATATACCGAATAACGGAATTGGATTTGGTTTACTGAAATATATGTCGGATGATACTGAAATTAAAAAATCACTTTCGGATTTTCCTGAAGTGGAGGTTGTATTCAATTATCTGGGACAAATGAATTTTCAGTTTTTACCAACTGATTGGAAAATTGTGGAAGGATTAAAGCTTAGTCAGGATGGAGAGAATAAAAGATTTCATTCAATTGAAATAAATGCAGTGGTAACAGATGATAAGTTATTACTCGAATTTAATTTCAGTAACAATATTTATCAGAGAAAAAATATAGAAAAGCTTGCTGATCATTTTAAAAATTCCATGAATGAAATTATTTCACATTGTACAGGCGAAGATAAGAATTCAGGTTTTACTCCGTCTGACTTTTCTGCAGCCGGACTGGATCAGCAGGAGCTCGATGATTTACTTGCAAATTTAAACTAACAAATGGATCAGGATCTAAAAAATAAAATAGAAGATATTTACGAACTTTCTCCCATGCAGCAGGGAATGCTTTTTCATACTTTGTATGAGGAAGGATCTGATGCATACATAGAACAGTTCTGTTATGACCTTGAAGGAGAACTCGACGCCAGTGCTTTTGAAAAAGCCTGGAATGAAGTTGTAAAAAGACACGGAGTTTTGAGAACTTCTTTTCAGTATAAGGGAATTTCCAAACCTGTACAGATAGTAAATAAATCTGTTTCTTTGCCATGGGAAAATCTCAACTGGAGTAATCTAAAATCAGAGGATATTGAAACTGAATTTAAAACATTCATAAAAGCAGACCGATCAAAAAGTTTTTCTATGGAGTCCGCACCTCTGATGAGATGTACTCTCATAAAATTAAATGATCAGTTATACAAATTTATCTGGAGCTTTCATCATATCTTAATGGACGGCTGGAGCTATCCCGTCATTCAAAAAGAAGTTTTTGCATTTTATGAATCTTTTAAAAATGGTAAGGCTGCTGAACTTTCAAATCCCATTTCTTTTAAACAATTCATTGTATGGCTAAACACTACGGATAAAGAATCCGCTAAGAATTTCTGGACTAATGAACTCAAGGGATTCGGATCGCCAACTCCGATGATCTTCAACAAAAATAAGAATTCTCACACCGCAGAAAAAAATGCTGATGAAATAAAAGACATTGAAGTAAAATTCAGTGAAGAGCTTACTTCAAACCTTAACAGTTTTGTAAAAGAAAATAAACTTACATTAAACAGTGTTATACAGGGCATCTGGGCTTTTATATTAAGTAAATATCGAAATGAAAAAGATGTAATGTTTGGCGGCACAGTATCCGGAAGAAATCCTCTGCTCAAAGGAATTGAATCGATGGTTGGATTATTTATAAACACTTTACCTGTAAGGGTAGACATTTCCGGCGAATCAAAAGTAATAAACTGGCTAAAGGAACTGCAGTTAAAACAAATCGAAAGAGATCAGTATTCTTACAGCGCGCTTGTCGATATTCAGGAGTGGAGTGAAATACCGAGAGGGACAAAGCTTTTCGAAAACATTCTTGTGTTTGAGAATTACCCGGTTGACAATTCTCTTAAAGAAGGTATTGCCGGTATAAGGATCAAAGATCTGAAAGCAATAGAAAGAACAAATTTTCCTCTCACTGTTCTTGTCGCCCCGGGTAATGAACTTACCATACATATTGCTTTCGAGACTTCTAAATTTTCAGATGAATTTATAAAAAATATATTATCATCTTTCGAATCTTTAACAAAACAGATAATTGCTAAACCTGATTCAAAGCTTTCTGAACTTGTTATTTTGTCAGAAGATGAAAAAAATAAAATTTTATATAAATGGAATGACACTTCAAAAGAGCTTGACAATAAATGTGTTCACAAATTATTTGAAGATTCAGTTGAAAAATATTCAGATAATATAGCTCTTGAATCCGGTAAAAATAAATTAACATATAAAGAGTTAAATCAAAGATCAAATCAGCTTGCTCATTTTCTGATAAGATCAGGTATCAAACCTGGCGATACTATTGGTATCAGTTTAAAGCGGTCAGAAGAAATGATCATTACACTGCTTGGAATATTAAAGTCAGGTGCAGCTTACGTTCCGATCGATCCGACATTTCCGAAAGACAGAATAAATTATTTATTAAAAGACTCAGGAATTAAGATCCTGATTACTTCAAGTGACCTTTCTGAAAATTTTGAGAATGGAGATCACAGGACAATTTATTTTGATAATGAAATTTCCAAACTGGAAAATGAGAGTACTAATAATCCTCAAACTTCTGTGTCACCGGATGATCTTGTTTATGTAATTTACACATCGGGATCTACAGGAAAGCCGAAAGGTGTTCTGATGATGCATAAAGCTTTGAGTAATCTGCTGAACTGGCAAATGGATTCACATGAATTCAAAGAAGGCTTTAGAGTACTTCAGTTCACGACTCTAAGTTTTGACGTTTCTTTTCAGGAAATTTTTTCTACATGGATATCAGGTGGCACATTAGTATTGCTGACTGAAGAAGAGAGAAAAGATCTTTCGGAAGTTGCTTCCATTTTAAAAACAAAAAAGATACAAAGAATTTTTCAGCCGTTTGTAGCTCTTCAGGGAATTTCAGAAGTTTGTTCGGTTTCAAATATTAATGACCTAGAATTGAAAGAAGTTATAACTGCCGGAGAACAAATTCAGATCACACCTGCGTTACTGGAATTTTTTAACAATCTACAAGGCTCAACTTTTTCCAATCACTACGGACCTTCTGAAGCACATGTCGTTACAAGTTATACATTCGGAAACGATACTTCAGCATGGCCGGATCATCCTCCGATCGGAAAACCTATTTCCAATAACAGGATGTATATTCTTGATGATACTCTTGAGCCTGTACCGGTTGGGGTTACAGGCGATCTTTACATCGGAGGCATCTCACTTGTCAGAGGTTATCTAAACAGACCTAAACTTACAAAGGAAAAGTTTTTAGACGATCCTTTTATTAAAGGTGAAACAATTTACAATACAGGTGACCTTGCAAGATATTTAGAAAACGGAGACATAGAATTTCTTGGAAGAGCTGACAGCCAGATCAAGCTGCGTGGATACAGGATCGAGCTTGGTGAGATTGAAAATGTCATTAGTGAATATGAAGGAATAAAAAATACTGCTGTCATTGCTAAAGAATTTTCAAACGGTGAAAAGAAATTGTTTGCATACATTGTTATTTCTGATAAAAATATTAACACTGATGAAATAAAAGATAAACTCATTTCATTTTTAAAGACAAAGATTCCTGAATACATGATCCCTCATGATTTTATTTTTATAGACACTATGCCTCTTACAGGAACGGGAAAAGTCAATCTGAAAGCTTTACCTGAACCTGAACTTTCTAAAACAGGCGGAGGCGATAATTATGTTGTTCCGAATGACCCGCTTGAACTGCAACTTGTAAATATCTGGGAAAAAGTTTTAGGGATTAAAAACATCGGTATCAGGGATAACTTCTTTGAGCTTGGCGGACACTCGCTTTTGGCTATGAGAGTTTTTGGATATATTGAAAAACTTACCGGTAAAAAACTTGCACTATCGACTTTATTCAGTTCTCCTACTATTGAGCAGCTTGCAAACATATTAAAGGATGACGGCTGGAAACCGAACTGGAAGTCATTGGTAGCGGTAAAGCCAGGCGGATCCAAACTTCCTTTTTACTGTGTGCCGCCTGCTGCTGGGACAGCTTTGCATTTTCAGGATATGGTAAAATACATTCCGGATGATCAGCCGTTCTATATTCTTGAGTCTGTTGGTCTTGACGGAAAAGAGGAACCTCATAATGACATAAAGGAAATGGCAACTTTTTATATAAAAGAAATTCAGTCACTGCAACCCGAAGGTCCTTACCTTTTAGGAGGAAGATGTTTTGGGGGAAGAGTCGTTTTCGAAATGGCTCAGCAGTTGATCAAACAAAAACAGAAAGTAGCACTGCTTGCTATTTTTGATACCTGGCCTCCGTTTACTGAGACTCCTAAAGATTATGTTCAGCCGACAAGAGATACAAGTCATATTGTTTCCAGATCAATGCATCATTTAAAGAGTGGTGAGTTTTTTAAGGTCGCATGGAATTTCACAAAATATAAAGCTTCAAAAATAAACTGGAAGATAAAAAATAAAATTGAATATCTATTCAGTGATGAACTATCAAGAAAGTATAAAGAAATTATGCTGATGCATTTCAAGGCTCAGGACAGATACATTGCACATAAATTTCCGGGTAAGATAACTTTGATTGAATGTGCGACATTCAGACAGGATTTCAGGGATCAATGGAAAGAACTTGCAGGCGGAGGATTTGAGACGTATGTAGTTCCGGATACTGACCACAAGACTATTGTGAAAGAACCCAAGCTAAAAGATTTTGCTGAAAAACTTAATATCGTATTGCAAAAAACTCATGATGAAATAAATGGATTACAGTCTACAGCAAAAGTTAATTCCTCAGCAGTCACAGAAGATAAGACTGAACTTTCCAAAGTTTAACTTTAATTGTCAAAATTGTCAAAACAGAATTTAAATTTTAAAGACAATGAAGTTCATGTCTATCAAATAAATATTTCTAAACACATAGATCAAATTTCCGACCTAAGAAAAATCCTTTCAAAAGATGAAACAGAAAAGGCAGACAGATTTAAAATTGAGAAAGACTCAAAGCAATATATTGTAAGCAGAGGTTCTCTCAGGAAAATTCTTTCTGAATATATTCATATAGATTCATATTCAATAAATTTTTCTTATACAGAATTTGCAAAACCTTTTTTAGAAAATTCTAAAATTCATTTTAATTTATCTCATTCCGGAGACTGGTGCTGTATTGCTGTTTCTTTGATCAAGGACATTGGCATAGACATTGAGAAAGTCAGAGAAATGGAAGATGTTTCAAAAATTGCTGAAAGATATTTTGCACTAAATGAGTTTGAGCATATAAAAAATTTTGAAGGCACAGATCAGATAAATGAATTTTTCAGGATATGGACTTTGAAGGAAGCTTTTATAAAAGCAGTAGGAGAAGGACTTTCTTTTCCATTAAAAAATTTTTCAGTAATTTCTGATAAAAATGAATCTCCTGTTTTGAATCTGTTTGAGAATAAAGATGAAGTTAAAGATTGGAAACTTTGTAATCTGGAATGTGAAGAAGAAGATTATTATTCTTCAATAGCTTTGAAATCAGAAAAAAAAATAGATTTGATATATAAATATCTTTAATGAATTACAGCTCATTACCAAATTCTGAATTATTCTACACCAGCTAATTGCCAAACTCTGTTTCACACCTCACCTGTTCATTACCAAACTCCGTTTGGTAACGCCAATACTTTTGAAACTCCGTTTCATACTAATACTGCTGCAAAGCTCTCAGACTGGGATACAGATAAAAATCTTATTTAAATAAATTCTTATCCGGATACACAATCTTTGCTAACTCCATAAATATTTTATCGACTGCTCCGCCTTTAGGACCGAACTCATTTACCGATACAAGAAACAATGCATCTAATTCAGGATTATAACACATCATTGTATTAAATCCGGTAATACCGCCGTTGTGCCCGATGAATCCTCCTAAATCAAAAATTCCAAGTCCGTATGTAGCAAAATCCACAATGCCTGTTTTGACAAATTTTAGTCTCTGCTCCTGCATTTCCTTATTCAGCATTGACCCTTTTGCAAGTGCCAGCCCGTAAATTTTCAGATCTGTAAAATTCGAAACTATACATCCTGCAGCTCCGGTTATCGATGGATCAATTATTGTTACATCGATTATCTTTCCCGTAGCCGTATCAGTCATATATCCGTGGCTGTAATCTCCGGTAATAAAATTCTCAACAGGATATTCTGTATTCACAAGACCAAGTGCCTTTATGATTCTATTTGTGATCTCATCTCCAACTTTATTGCCTGTTACTTTTTCAATTATCATCCCGAGTATATTATAATTTCCATTTGAATACTGCCATGAAGTACCGGGTGGGAATGCAGGTCCAAGTTCAATTGTAGCATCAAAGATCTCTCTTTCTGTAACTTTTGCTGTTCTGTTATAAAAAAAATCATTCCCTAAGGTCGGATCTTCAAGAAAGTCAGGTATGCCGCTTGTCATATCTAAGATCTCCCTTATCTTGATATTTTCTGAATTTGGATATTCAGGGAAAAATTTACTAAGCGGATCTTCAAGAGCAAACTTCCCTTCCTGTATTAACTGAAGTATCACAGTTGCTGTAAAAGTTTTTGTGATACTGCCAACTCTGATCTTATCATCATATCGCCTTTCAACTCCTGTCTGCAGATCTCCTTTTCCAACTTTGTATTGATATGTGAAATCAGGTGTAAATATCTCGGCGACAACACCAGGTAAATTTTCAGCATTGTAAACCGAATCAATATAACTGTTTAAGCTGCGGGTAATTGATTCAGAATTAATTTGAGCCAATACTTTTTCAGATAATCCTGAAGAAAGTAATAAAAAGTAAACTGCAATACATGTAACAACAGAGCGGTAATTTTTAAAAAAGTTTTTCATGCTATTTAGTTAAGTTTATTAAAGTTAATGGGTTTATAGTGTTTATTAAAAAATATTTTTAACTAATCATTTAAAATTTATATTACTTTTTGTGGTTCGATAAATTTTCCTGTACCGATACTATCGACTCTGTTTAAAAACTCTTCACGGGAATTTCTGTTCGGATATTCTTCATCAGGTACAGGTACATTTAAAAATCTGCATAAGGATTCCCAACCTTCTGAAGATCTATAAAGTAGTAACCTTTCAGGTGGAATTTCCTTCTTTACATTTTCAGTATGCTTTATAAATGCTTTTATAACCTTATCCTTATTAGTAAGATCATTGCCAAATTCCTGATCCATAAGATTTCTGTTGTATTTAAAAACTTTGAATCTTTTTCTAACTTCTTTTGAAAATGGAAACTTAGCTGCAAATTTAAGAAGTTTTATACCGTCAAGATTTTTTGCATTAAAGATCGTATGCTTTGCACTTTCATACCATTCTTCAGGATTTCTGATCGTATGAATGACCTTAGCTTCAGGATAAAATTCAGCAAGCTGTTTATAATATCTTGCAACAGGATAATCAACAGCTGAATCATATCCTGTAAAGAGTTCTTCCCAGTTCACTGATTTTCCATTTTCAGCATCCCAGAAATGTTTAACTCCATTGGGCTTTTGAAAAAGCTCCAGCATATGATAGCATTTCCCAAATCCAAGATGCTCAAGTGCAAGCTTCAGAGAATAAGTGCCTGTCCTTCCAAGCCCGCTGCCGATTACTTTTAATGACATGTATTTTAATAAATTTCAATAATCCTATTCCGCACATTCA
>DAORRV010000002.1:57431-84687 GCA_035443185.1 Ignavibacteria bacterium
GAAATTTGTAATTTGCAATTTACTTAATGAGAGTCATTTTTTTAGTTTGAGAGAAATCCCCGGCTTGCAGAGTATAAAAATAAATCCCGCTCGAAAGATTTCCACCATCAAATTCCACTGAATAACTTCCGACATTCTGTTTCTCATTGACTAACTCTGCTACTTCATTTCCTAATACATCAAAAACTTTCAGACTCACTAACTCGTCACTTGAAACCCGTAATTCGTAATTTATAATAGTTTTTGGGTTAAATGGATTAGGGAAATTCTGATCAAGATTAAAGCCAGATGGAATTTCCTGATCAGTCACAACATTACTCATCGAAATATCTGAATTCAAATACTTTAAAATATCAGTTGCTAACTTATCAACGGGAATGGATTGATTGACGATCATCACTACACCACTTTTAATATTTTTCGCAGTGTCAGTCGTAAAGCAGATAAAGCTTGAAAATCCGGGCACTCCACCGTCCTTCCATGTGTAATAAAAATTATTACTAAGCTCCGGAAATAAAGGAGACATCTGCCAGACCAGTCCTACTCTGCCTTTGGAATTCGGATTATGACACGTGTCATTGCTGACTCTTCTGATAAAATGTGCAGAGTCGAGAATGTTTTGCATACCGTTATTTATTAATCCCATATTAAATTCCAGATACTTTGTAAAATCTTTTATCGTAGTATATAATCCTCCTGCCGCATAAAACGCCGGCCAGCTGTCTTTGAAATATCCGGCTGAATCTCCGTTAGGACCATATCCAGTTGCTCTTCTAAGATCCTGCTGCTGTGATAAAAAAATTCTTGTATCAGGTAATCCAAGGGGATCTGAAATTTTTTGAATAAAAAGAGAATCAATTTCTTTGCCGAGGGTATGAGTTAAGACAACTCCCAGAAATGAAACTCCTAAATTTGAATAGAGAAAACATTCACCCGGTGTCCGTGAAAGTCTGTGATTATTGAGATAATTATACATCATCTGATAAGTCGTGCTGTCATTTACTGGATGTATCGGATCATCCGGCAATGCGGAATAATGAGTAGCTAGATCTATAATTTTCATTTTGATCGTGTCACCGCCTGTTGTTACAAAGACAGGAGCTTTGACAGTATTCAACGGAATGTGATCTTCGACAAGATCATTTAAATTCAATGGACCACCCTGCTGAATCAGCGAAGATAAAATAGTAGCAGTAAAAGATTTTGTAACAGATCCTATATGAAAAATTGTGAGACTGTCCGGTCTTGGTGAAAGAGTATCTTTTCTGACATGACCGAAAGAAAATCTTTTTGACATCACATCATTTCCTTCAGCTCTGATCACGCCTATTACCATTCCCGCTTTATTTGTATCTACATATTCTTTGACAATACGGCTGACCTTAATTTCGAGCGAGTCGGGATTGAATTGTGCCCGGACAAAAGACAAATTCATTAAAATTATATAAATTAAAATGATGAATGTTTTTTTCATAAAAAATTAATTAGCGGTTATAAAATATTTCAATAAATTATCCGTTTTAATATTTAAATACAATTATGAATTTTCAATGTACACTTTATAAAATTACTTGTAACTCGAATTTTGAAATTTATAATTATCTTAAGCAACTTTCCGGGTCTTGATTTTAAAAAATCTATGGGTTATCTTTTAAAGAATTTTAAAAAGGAGTAATTTTGAAAAATCTGACCAATTTAATATTAATAATATTAGTCAACTTTTTATTTTCAATACACGCAAATTCAACACCCATAAACCAGTTCATAAACACAGTATCCCCTGCATTGAATGCCAACAGCATAGTCAAATCATCTGACATTGTTATTTCATTCGAACAGATAATGAATGGCTCAACAATGACCTCGGCTAATGTAAAAGTCTTTGGATATCAGACTGGACTGTTGACAACTTCTTTAGATTTCAATTCAGTTGCAAATACTCTGACTATTAATCCTGTAAATGAATTTAAAAATGGTGAGATAATAAGTGTGACACTTACAGCGGGAGTTAAAACAATTTCAAATCAAAGTATCACTCCATTTGTTTATAAATTCCGAGCAAAAGCTCTTGGAGGTACAGGAAGTTTTATTTTAGCTTCAGAAATAAATAATACAACATATGGTAATATCAGATCCGGAGATCTAGATGGTGACGGAGATTTGGATTTAGTGATCAATAATGGAATTTATAAAAATAATGGTAATGCATTGTTTAATCTATCTTCAACTCTAAATAATCAGGGATGGCCGGAAATTTTTGACGCTGATAATGACAATGACTTAGATATACTATTAACTTATGATAGTACAATTTATTACTATAAAAATGACGGTTTGGGAAACTTTAGTTTATTTTCAACCTTTGCGGGAAGTGTATGGGGTTATGGTGATCTGACAGGAAATGGATTTTTGGATTTTGCATATTTTGTAAATGCAAGTGAAGTAAAGACTGCATTTAATAATAATGGAATTTTTAATCAGGCACAATCTTATTCACTTTCTGGTCTATGTTTTACATCTGCAAATTATACAGATAACCTTTTATTTAATGATTTTAATAATGATGGTAGTATTGACATAATGTCAATCAGTGGATATGCTGGAGGAAATAGTATTACAGGATACGATTTATGCAAAAGCTTTAATCAACTTACTAATATTGGAACAGGAAATTTTACAGTTCAAACTATTTTTGATTCATTTAATGGAGGTGGGCCATATATTTTTAGTGCTGGAGATTCAAAATCCTTTGACTTTGATGGAGATGGTTTTATAGATATTACTTCACCTTTTTTAAAGTTAAAAAATAATGACAATACAACATATTCTGATGCAGGATATTTGTTTCCATTTAGTAATTCTTTAGATTTTGATGCAAATGGAGATGAATTTATAGATATATGTGTTAATTATTATGGTGTTTTTTCTTGCTACATAAATAATGGAATAGGTGATTTTACTCCTTCTTTTATTATTCAAAAACCTTCCTGGGGATCTAAAGCAGCATCCGGAGATTTTGACAATGATGGAGATATAGATATGGCAATTATTTATTATGATGACACTAAGGTTTTAATCCTCCTAAACGGCGATTCACCTTTACCAGTCGAACTTTCATCCTACACTTCAAGCATAAATCAAAATTCTGTAAAACTAAACTGGAGTACTTCACAGGAGCAAAATAATTCCGGCTTTGAAATTCAGAGAGCTGATAAATTTACTGAAGGTCAGAAAGTATGGAAGAAAATTGATTTCATAAACGGTGCAGGTAATTCTAATGATGAAAAAAATTATTCTTATGATGATAAAAATCTTACATCAGGAAAATATAAATACAGACTTAAGCAGATCGACTTCAATGGCAATTTTGAATATCATGAACTTTCGAATGAAGTAGTAATAGGAATTCCTTCCTCCACCGAACTAATGCAAAACTATCCTAATCCTTTCAATCCGGTTACAAATATTTCATACAGACTTTCGGAAAATGGTTTTGTGACTTTGAGAATTTTCGATAATACAGGCAGAGAAGTAAAGACTCTTGTGAATGAATTCAGACAGGCAGGATACTACAATGAGATATTCAACGGCAGCGATCTCGCAAGCGGGGTTTATTTTTATAAGCTGACTACAGGGGATTTTGTTCAGACGAAGAAATTATCGCTGCTAAAGTAAATAGTTCTTACCGGCAGAGTCCAAAGAACGCAAGACTCTGCGGAGTCCAAAGTAAAAGTAACCTGTTAGATTAAGATTTAGAAAATAATTATTTTTATTGTTTGTTATTAACTTTTCAAAATATTACTTTTGCTAAACCAAATTTTAGTTTACCCGTACGCGGATAAAATTTATTCTAAATCAAATTTAAGAAAATGAACCATTTAAAAAAATTATCCAGACTACAGATAGGAATTTTTTCTTTACTTATCGCAATTTGCGGAGTTCTTGGATATTTGTATTATGACTCTTATAAAACAAATATTAAAGATAGTCTGGCACTGAAAGAAGTAAAAGCTGAAAATCTCGATCTGTCACAGGATGTGGATATTGTAAAAGACAAGTATGACAGACTTCAGAAAGAAGTGGATGTATTAAAAGGCAAAGTAAAGAAAGTAACTTACAGGAAGAAATATACAAAACGTAAAAGTAAATTATCATCTGCGGGTAAAAGATACAGCGGTAAAAAAATGAGTTATAAGCAGCTTTATTATAACCTGAAGAATAAATGTTCAGTAAATAAACACAGCAAGAAAAAGTATAGCTCTAAAAAGTATAGTAAGAAAAAGTCATCTTATAAAAGGTCAAATACAAGTACAAAAAAATATAACACTAAATATAAACCATATACAAACTTCAGGAACAGATAAATTTAATTCTAAACATTCATTGAGCATAAAGGAAGTTTCTTTATGCTCATTTTTTTTATAGAACTTTAATCAATCCACAAGTAATATCATCACTTTGTTCTGCATCACCCACAAATTTATCAATGTCTTTTAAAAGATATTGCAAAATAGAATCTGCACTATTATTGAGATTTTCTCTTATAAGTTTTTCTAGTCTATCATCACCGAACTGATTCTGTTCAGAATCCATCGCTTCATTTACACCGTCGGTAAAATAAAACACAACATCTCCTGAATTAAGAATAACTGATTCTGAAATATATTCAAGATCAAAACATCCCAGGAATAAACCTCCGGTTTTCAATTCAGATAATTCTGCATTTGAATTAAACACATAAGTAACGTTATGTCCGGCATTAACACTTTCGAGAGTTTTCGATGAATGATCGTACAGCCCAAACCAGCCAGTAGCAAATTTTTCTGCAGTAGTAGACTTAAGTAATATTCTGTTTAGACAATTCACAAAGTCTTTCAACTCAAACTTCTCCTGATTCTGATCAAAATAAGTGATCACCGCAGCATAGATCGTTGAAACGATCAGTCCCGCCGAAATACTCTTCCCAGTAACATCAGCAATAATAAACAAAGTTTTATCATCTGATATCTTAAAGACATTATAATAATCTCCGCCAATCTCTTTTGCAGGTATTAGTACCGCAGCTATGTCAAGATCCTTAAACTCAGGTAGTTTAACAGGAAGCAGATTTTGCTGGATTTCTCTCGCAGTTTTCAGTTCACGATTCAGAGCTTCCTGCTCTATCTGAATTTCCAGAAGTTTTGCATTTTCTATAGCCACTGCACATTGTGATGCAAGAATTTTAAAAACCATCAGATCTCTTTCAGAAAAAGTATCTTCATTCTTTTTATTAATTACCTGTATTACACCTACAAGTTTTTCCTTATGAATCATAGGAACGCAGATCATCGATCTGGTAATGAAATTATTTCTTTTATCAGACTCCGGATTAAATCTTTCATCTTTATAGCAGTCGTCGATCAAAAGCGGTTCTCGTCTCTGTGCAACCCATCCGGCTATCCCCTCTCCCATTTTACAAATGATCTTTTTTACTTCAGTGCTTTTCTCTCCTGTTGCTACTTCAAAAAAAAGAATATTTTCTTCTTCATTATAAATCAGAAGTGAACTTGCCTCTGCGTTCATTAAAATTTTACAGCTTTCCATAATTTCACAAAGCAGTATCTCAAGAGGTTTGATCTCTGAAATACTTTGTGTGATCTTATTAAGATATTTCATTTCCTTAACAAGTAGATCTATTTCTGTAGATTCGGCAGTTTTGTTTTTCATCTGAAAAAAAAATTTTACTAAAATATAAAATCGAATTTATTATTGATATTCAAATTTCAATTTTAAATACAGTATAGTATTTATAAATTAAAATAAATCAATTCATCATTGGGTAAAAGACTTTTTCAGGCAGCAATTGGATTAATTATTATTCTTATCATAGGTACATTCGGATACTGGGCAGCAACGGGTATGAAATATCAACTCTTTGATTGTTTTTATTTAACAGTTATAACTATTACAACGATCGGTTATAGTGAAGTTATAGACCAGGCTCATTATCCCTACGCCAGAGCACTTACGATATTTTTAGCATTTGCAGGTATAGGGCTTTTGACATATTTTGTGACTTTCGTATCAGCAATAGTAATTGAAGGACAATTAAAAGAATCTTATAAAAAAAGAAAAATGGAAAACCAATTAAAGAAAGTAGAAAATCATTTTATTATTTGTGGTATTGGAAGACACTCTGTTCATCTTTTGGAAGAGCTTACTCAAACTCATAGAAACAGTGTATTCATTGATCTGGATACTGAAGTAATAAAAAAAACTACACTTCAATATCCCGGGGAATTGTTTGTAGAAGGAGATGCAACAAATGATGATATTCTTTTTAAAGCAGGGATCATGAAAGCCAAAGGTCTCTTTGCCACTACAACTGATGATAATCTGAATCTCGTCATTTGTCTGTCAGCCAAAAGACTAAATCCGGATTTACTGATAGTTGCATTATGTAATAATCATTCCAATATTGATAAACTGAAAATGGCAGGAGCAGACAAAGTAGTTTCTACTTATTATATCAGCGGTATGCGAATGGCTTCTGAAATGTTCAGACCAATAGTTGCACAAATGCTCGATGTGATGATGAGAGGTGAAAATAAATCATTGAGAATAGAACAGGTCAATATTCATGAAAATTATTTTGGAAAAAAGATCAAAGATCTCAAGATTGGTGAATTCAAAAACACATTAATATTAGCATTGAAAAGTGGTGATGATATTCAGTTCAATCCTGAATCAGAATTAATAATTAAAAACGGTGATACACTAATTGTAATGACAACTCCTCAGGAAAGGATCAAACTTGAGAATCTTTCAAAGTAGATATGATCTTATATTACCATCTCTTGCTTCACAGATTTTACTGATCTGCAGAATTTCGAATTACAACAATAATAATTCATCTGATTAAGGTTTTAAAACTATTATAAAATTTGAAGCATTATTGTCAACAAAAACAACATCTCCAATATCTACAATTCCGTCACCGTTCAGATCTGTAATTACATTTCCTGAAATAAAAGCATAAGCATCATTCTCTGTAATACTTCCATCGGACACATCAATAGCGCCGTCCTGATCTATATCTCCACTGTAAACAGCAAATCTCTGAGGAGAATTATTTACCTTAACAAGATTATTTCCATATGCTTTGTTCACAGAATTTGTAAAATCATAACTGTTGGAAATTCCTCCCAGATAATTTTCACCTCCGGTTTTACTCCAGGTCTCAATTGAATTTTTATGTTTTATCTGATAAAAATAATTTCCTGCCGGTGCATTTTTAAAATCAAATATTCCTGTAAAATTTATAGAGTCAATTTCAGATACTGCTGAATCAATTATTGCATAAGGCATTGAAATATTTCTTAAATAGACTTTGGCAGTATCACGTTTGTTTAGTTTATCGGAAATATATAATCCTTCTGTAATTATTTTTATACTAGCCGGATACACTGCTCTGGATAATGACCATCTTGAAAAGCTGCCAATCCCTGTCTTCGTAACTTTATTATTTCCATCATCTGCGTTTCCCCCCTGAAATGAATAGCTGACACCGCTGTTTGTTGATTTATACAATGCAAGATTTGTTCCGCTGTTTCCATTCAGTTCTGATTCATCATAATAAAAATTCAATGTCGCATTCAGACCTGAATTATTTGAAGGAGTAATTTCAAAATTTCTGATGACACTGTTATATCCATTTATTACTGCAGCACTGTGAGTCCTTTTTACTAAGGTCGATCCTAAATTTGCAGAGCTGGTAACTGTAAGTCCTAAACCCCCGAAACTGTAATTGGAAGGATTTGAAATTGTTCTTGTAGTTTTGATCGAACCAGTGTATCCTGTCACATTATTTCCATTTGTTTCTGATAAATATGCAGAGGTATTAAGAGTAATTTCTTTTCCGTTCAAATCCAGATCTCCGGATACAATTTTTAGTGAATCCGTTACATTAAAATTATTACCCGCCTGAGTCCCACCGGGATTATTGATCTTTAATGATCTGTATGTCATAGCTGAAATGACCTGACCGGCAGATCCTGCATATTCTATTATTCCTTTCGTCTGATTAATAGTACCGCTGTTTACAATTGGATCTGAGGAAAGGAATTTAACTGTTGAATAAATCGGGAAAAAATAATCAAACCTTAATGTACTACCCGAATTAACGTTCACATTATTCAGCGAATGATTACTCAGATACAGAGTAGTATTATTTTTAATATTCATTACATTTGAAGTGATCTTTCCGGTATCTCCCTGAATTATTGTAAAAACTCCCTGGGCAAAATTTAAATTACTTACTGATATTATATTGTAATTATTCATAAAAGCAGCATTGTAATGCATCCAGCCGCTGCCTCCGACATTGCCTTCATTTGTCATTGTACCGGTGACTTTCATTGTATCCCCTGATTGCACATTCAAATTCGCATTCGGATATACATTCACAGTACCGATATTTGCAGTACTCTGAGTTAATGAATTTAAAATTAATGTTGTGCCTGATACTGCATTCAAAATAGATGAAAATGTTCCATTTTGAATATCGATATTTCCTCCGTTCAAAAATATACTACCGTTGCTTAAATTTCCAAAACTGTAAACATATAAATTGCAGTTAGCACCTAACGTAAGATTTCTTCCGCTGCCGTTGAATAATAATATAGTACCGTTGCAATAAATATTTGGTGAATTAAATGTCATGTCATTTCCAAGTGTCAGAGTTTTGATGATACCGATTGTAAGGCTTGGTGAACTTACAGCACCGGTTCCTGAGATTGTAAGGTTTGAATCGATGGAAAGATTATTAATATTGATAACAGAGTTATTGATAATATTTCCTTTGGCAGACATGGTATTAGTACCGCTGATCGTTCCGTTATTGGTTACAGGAGATCTTGTTTCAAATCCCTGTAAACTGTTGCACTGGATTACTCCGCCGGCATCTACGGTTAATTCATTTCTGAGTATAGGTTTATAAGGGAAAGTCGATCCGTAAATATTTGTTATTCCTGCTGAAGATTTCACATTGAGTTTTACGCTGAATACTGAATATCCCTGAAAGTTCAGATCAGTCACACCGGAGGATGCCGTGGATATTGTACCGGATCCGGCAATTGTACCTCCATTGAATAAATTCAGATCAATTCCTGATTTGTTTATTATCTCAAGTTCAATGCCGGAATTAATGGTCAGTATACCTCCGTTATCAATAACTAAAATTCCCGCATTTGTATTTGAAGTGACCGTTACATTATGAGTGCTGAGGATCCTTATCTCATCACAGTTATAAGTATCAGGAGCGTTAACCGGTGCGCTCCAGCTCGAGCCGCTGTTTATAGAGATGAGCCAAGAAGAAATAGAATTCCAGTTGCCGGATGAATTACTTTTGTAAAGGATGGAGGAATAAGAAAAATCAGGAACCAAAAATAAACATGATAAAAATAACGAAGAAAGAATAAATTTTTTCATAAAGACTTTTTATATTTTTTTAAATTATAATAAATTGAAAAGCCTGTTCTCCTATGTCAAAATTCGGGGGATTATAATTTAATTTATTATTTCATTAGAATCCATTTAAAATTTTCAGTAACAATTTTCGATACTATCTTCAAAGAAAAAATATATTCAAAGTAGTTTGCCTTCCATCTTACATTACTCTGATAAGTAGTGATTTGAAAGTTAGAAACATTATTTAAATTATTTATAAAAAATTATTAACCTCAGTCTATACAAATAATTATTAAATTTTATGTTTTATGCAAAAAAACCCTGCAGATATTTAAATAACGCAGGGTTTTTGGAAATTGTAAAATGGAAAAATTGAAAATTTACTTATTACTAAACTAAACAATAAACGGACCTGCAATTGCCAATACTTCCGTCATTGTCAGAGTTTCATCAAAAGCTTCTGATATAGCATCGGGACTTACGGTTGTAATAGTTCTGACATCCACACCACCCTGAATATAATTATCTTCTCTTGAATAAATAACTGGAGGAGCTCCACCCCCGTTGTTTCCCGTGATCCAACCTTTTTGTCCTCGGATTCTTCTGACTTCTGCAGCATGTCTTGCTTCTACTGAATGAATTTGCAGAGCAACTGTTAAAATTGGATCATTACTTATCAAACCTCCTGCCTGTCCTTTATAAGCTCTGACACCAGTATCTTCAAATGCCTGAGCCAGTGTTAGGAAAGTATTATAATTTGTAAATACATCTGCATATACTCCACCTGCAGTAAAATCAAAAGTAGGTTGAGGAACCGGTGTGCCGTTGAGAGATTGAACTGCTGATATTAAACCTATGACGTGTGCAGATTCATGAAGACTGATTTGTGTAAAGACTGCTCTGTCACCTCCAGGAATTAATCCCGATGCTAATAGACCCTGTTGATAAAATCTTGACTCAAGATATTCTAATGTTAAAGCAAAATTAAGAATTTCAACAACTGTTGAGCCTGAAGCATTGTTACTGATACCGGAGCCGCCAGCAACAGCTTTATTTATACTACCTGCAATGGCTAGAGGAACTGCAGCTGTTAATGCACCAAGTCCGAGTTTGGATATTCCTTTAAATGCTGATCTTCGGGAAACATTTTTATCATTAATAGTTTCGTTAACTGTATTATATAATTTATTTAGATTCATCTTATATTTTCTCCTTATGGTTTTAAATTAATAGTTTATGGTAAATTATTAGCAGTAACTGATGTCACTAGATAAGTCTTAGCAATATTAAGAACTTCACTTGGTAGTCTTTTTACATCGAGACCCGCAGCATCGACTACATCATTTCCGGCAAAATCAGGAGATCTTGGATTTAGTAAGTCCCTGATAGTAGCAGCATGTCTTGCTTCTACCGAAACTATTTTTCCTGCAAGTTCAAGATAAGCAGCAGAATCAATAAGATATCCAGCACCATTATAAGCTGAAACTCCTAAGTCTTCAAATGCTTTTGCAGTATTCAAGACACTATTTCTGCTGGTAAAATCAATTGAAGAAAAATTTACTTCGAGTGAAGGTATTGCAGCACTGCCAATCGCCGCCTTGAAAAAATCACGGTGTGCAATTTCATGATCTCTAATATCTGTTAAGATTTGAATCTCTGCAGATGTTGCTCCTGAATAAAATGATGCTGCAACCTGTATATAAAATGCAGCTTCCAATTGCTCTAAAGCATATGCATAATTCAGAACTCCAACATCACCTGCACCTAAATCTACTGAATTTGTCGATGTAGTAACTATATCATCTTCTGAACAACCCTGTATGCCAAGTCCTATACCTAAAGCAGTTATTCCTGAAAACATCAGAAATCTTTTTCTGTTGATGGGATGGTTTAGGATTGAATTTTCCTTTTCTTTTTGAGGTAAATTTACTTTTTCTCTTGTATTCATTTTTTTTTAATTTAAGTTGTTACTATAAACAACGTTTTAAAATCCTGATTGGATTTAATTAATTAAAAATGTTAAAATATATTAGATTCGGATCTATAAGATTATTTTTTTCGAAATTATCAGACTTCTAAAAAAGTTAAATGATTTTTAGTGAGGAGAATTGATTGGAGGTTATTAGTACTTTTATAATCTCATTTATTTAAGTTACTTATAAATTGTGCTGTTGATTTCAGATTTTGGTAACCTGAAACTTTTTACTGAATTATAAAATATTTTCAAAAATACCTGGCAAAACTTTTATAAGTCAATAGTGCTCAATTCTATTTTTAAATATATATTACAACTCATGGAGTTATCTTCACAATAAAATAAAAAGCATTATTTTCAGCGATCAGATTATCTGCCAGATCAATAACTCCGTCACCATTGAGATCAGTTTTTATATATCCGGTATTAAAATTAAATGCATCATTATCGATCAAACCCTGATCTGCAAGATCTACAGCACCATCAATATTTACATCTCCACTATATAGAGCAAATCTGTCCGGTGCGATATTTACCTGTATTAAATTATTTCCAAATGCTTTTGCAGAACTGTTTGTAAGATCAAAACTTACTGATGTACCTGATGAAAGAAGCTGTGGTGTATTGCTCCATGTCTCAATCGAATTTCTATGAATGCTGACAAGATAAAATAAACCGGTCAGATTAGAATTGAAATTAAAATTACCGGTAAAAGTAACAGAATCAATTACGGAAATAGCCGAATCATTTTTCAGATATGGAGATGTTCCGTTTCTCAGAATTAACTTTATAGTATCACGAAGATTTAGTTTATTATTTATCTGAGAATACAATCCCTGCACTATTACTTTCAGATCAACAGAAGCAGGCGACTCAATGAATGCCGATAGATTATGTATGTAAGCGGCTTGAGTATAAATTGCCGGTTCGGTAATTGTCCATGAGTTCTGCGGCCAGCTTGTATTCCAGTCTCTGTAAGATTTCTGAATCGGCTGAGAGAGTGGCGGAGTAACAAGAGCAGTATTACAAAGAGTATTACTGCCGCCGCATCCTGATGGACAACAGTAATCAAGAGCATAAGCAGGATTCACACCTCCGGATACAAAACCAGGCGGAGGTCCATATGCCGAAGTACCGACTCTGTCCCACAATGCACTGCCGTCTTCAAACCAGCCATGATAAATTTCATTTATAGAATTTTCCGCACCGCTGTTCCCCATATTTGTCATATAGCAGAATGCAGTCGGATTTACTCCGTGAAAATAATTTACGAATCCTAAAGCTGCATTCTTATAATCAGTATTACTCAGCGTATCTAATTTGTATGTGATCATATTTTTAAACATTACTCCCTGTCTGCCCTTTGTAGTGTTGCTTCCCCATGTATAATTCTGATTTGAAATATAAGATCTGTAAGCATCTGTATTATTAAGATATGCCGGTAGATTATCGGAATTGTTTGACTTCATGGAATTTTTATAAACAGTTTTGACAGAATTAGCAACTGAAGCAGAAACTCCGATCAATGAAGAATAATACAGCAGCATATTCTGAGCACCACATTCAAAAGGATATGCATAGCTCCACTGCATCATATGTATCTGTGTATAATTGCCTTCGACAAAAGTTTTGTAAATAGAATTACCGGTAAGATGATATAGAAAAACTGCAGCAGACATTTTCCTGATAAGCCTTTCATATGAGTCCACTTCCTGTTCTCCTGCACCAATAATACCTGAATTATAAAAAGTAATGTTAGGATTTGCAACTCCCCAGTTCCAGGCATTTACAGCCGCATTCGTTAAAGTATTTGCAAATGCTGTCTGCCCGATATTTTCAAACTGAATTGCAGCCAGAGCAAAAATAGATGCAGCGCTGAATGTAGCTGATGTAGTTGCCGGTCCGTAAATTCTATGTGCAATATCAGCAGAAGGAGGGCTTGTCGACATGGTATTATTTGCACCTACTATTGAAAGTACTGATCCATTTGAATTCTGCATCTTCAGCAGCCAGTCGAGTTCATATTTTATTTCATCAAGTATATCAGGAATTCCGTTTCCAGATTCAGGGATATTAAAATCATCTCCCCAGATTTCAGGATTCTCTTTATATGCAAGCAGCAGATCAGTCACAGCTTCAAAAGTAAAGTTCACATATTTATTATAATCACCTGCATCATGCCATCCGCCTGAAAGATCTTTTGAAGTAAAAACATTTGAATTATTGTAAAGCCGGCAGTCAGTATCCTGAAGAGTTCCATTGTGACAATGCGTATCAGTCCAGCCTGTCCCTGCATAAGGTGCAGACTTTGGTGTTCCACAGCGCTGATAATAAAATACTCTCATTGCCTGTTTCAAAACTTCATTATAAACTCCCGTACCAATCTCAAATCTATATGAAGCAGCATTATTTACAGAATCGTAAACATAATAAGAACCGGGTGTGGTAACATTTGAAAAATCAAACCACCAGACCTTGTCACCGCTCTGAAGATGTGTCGAACCGCCGTACATTGAAGTTATTGCTGCTGAATAAACAACTGCATCATCGTCCCATTTTCTCAATTGATAAATATTTCCGGGAGTATAAGGACTGTTATTGTTATAGCCCGTCACCGGATTACTTATCACGGCAATTTTTTTATCACCGGGTCTGTAACCAAACTGATCTGTCTTTATGTGATCGTTTGTATTTGATGGAATGGCTGGTAAGTTACTGCTGAAAATAAATAGAGACAAAATCAAACTGCAACTTAAGAGAGAAATGATTTTTTCCATAAGGGTTTTTTAATTTAGTTTCAGGAAAAATTTGAATGATACTTAACAATAAATATATGCTCTATGTAGTTTCAAAATAAGTAAATTAAAATTAAAATGTATCTACTCCAGCTTTTTCTGAAATCTGTTGGAGCTGACAGCAAGAATAAAGACACCCATCAGGAACAGCACCAGCAGTTCTTTCCAGAGATCGTAAAAACCAAGTCCTTTTAATACAATGCCTCTTATAATTATTATAAAATATTTTAGCGGGATAATGTTAGTGATATATTGAATTGCCTGAGGCATGCTGTCTATGGGGAAAGTAAATCCGGACAGAAATATCATCGGCATAATCACAAGAAAAGCAGATGTGATCATAGCCTGTCGTTGAGTCTTTGAAATTGTCGATACGAACAAGCCAAGTCCGAGAGTAGAAAGCATAAAAATAAATGATGAAAAAAAGAGTAGCACCAGACTTCCTTTTACTTCTATCCCAAACCAGAATCTCATTACCGAAAGTACAAGTATTATTGCAATAAATCCGAGCAGTGAAAACGGCACTAGTTTCCCGATTATCATCTGATAAGGTCTGATAGGAGTGACAATAAGCTGCTCCAGTGTACCGACTTCCCTCTCTTTCACAATCGCCAGCGAAGTCATATTAATTGTAATTATAATTAGAATCAATCCTACTATACTTGGCAGCATAAAATTTCTTGTAGTCAGATTCGGATTATACCAAACACGAATTTCAGGAGTCACTCTACCCGCCAGTGATATTTTCAAACCCGATCGTTCCTGAATGTCCAGAGAAACTTTTTCTGAAAAGCTACTGAGAATATTAGCTACATAACCTGAAGCTATACCGGCTTTCCCGCCGTCAGATCCGTCAAATATTATCTGAATGTCAGCCGTTTTTTTGCTCAGAATATTTTTTTCAAAATTATCCGGTATCACAATCCCGCAGAGAACTGTTCCTTTATCTACTGCAGACTGAAGCTCTTCATAATTTGTATTGAATTCTTTTATAATAAAAAATCCCGAACCTTCCAGATCCCTTATCAGCTCTCTGCTTTTTGAAGATCTATCCATATCATACACAGTAGTATCTACATAATTCAGATCACGGTTAGCTGCGTAGCCGAGAAAGATCAACTGTATCACTGGCGCGATCAACACCATTACAAACATTTTCGGATCTCTGAAAAATTGTTTGAATTCTTTTTTAATAAATAATTTTATTATACTCATCCGACTTCCTCCCTCTTTATTCTGATTGCGGAGATTGAAATAAAAATACCGGCAAAAATTATTAAGTAAACTATTTGTTCATAAAAGACCGAGATGTCCGTTCCTTTAATAAGTATGTTTCTTAATATTACTATAAAATATTTTGAAGGAGTTATGTTCGACAAAAGCTGAATTAGATAAGGCATACTCTCGATCGGAAAAATAAATCCGGATAAAATTATTGTAGGCAGCTGAGATATAAGCTGT
This sequence comes from Ignavibacteria bacterium, assembly GCA_035443185.1. GTDB lineage: Bacteria > Bacteroidota > Ignavibacteria > Tepidaquicellales > Tepidaquicellaceae > UBA2330. The sequence continues at coordinate 73,110 of DAORRV010000002.1, forward strand.
GAGATCTGAAATGCCACCTGCTGTGAATCCGCTACTGTCGAAACAAAAACTCCCATGCTAAGAGTAGCAAGTAAATAACAAACAGTCCCGAGGAAAAGTACAGCATAGCTTCCCTTCACTTCCACACCGAATAAAATGTAACCCATAATAATTATACTGGCAGCTATCAACAGCGAAAGTATCAGGTAAGGAATAATTTTTCCGAGTATAAGCTGAAGCGGTGTAACCGGTGACACTCTGATCTGCTCGATAGTGCTGAATTCTTTTTCTCTGACAAGTGATATAGAAGTAAGTATGACAGAAATAATTATCAGTATCATTGCCATTAATCCGGGGATAAAAAACAAAGTCGAGTCGAGACTCTTATTGTACCAGAATTGTGTCTCGACATTAAGAGGTACATTTGATTTTATTCCTTTCAGAGAAAGTTCTTGCTGTGTTAACTTATTATTGAATTGTCCCGTCGCAGCAGTCAGATAATTCTGTACAATTCCACCCGTACTTGCATCCACTCCGTCAACTATATATTGTATCTTTACTTCCTTTTCAGATTGCAGATCTTTTTCAAAATTTAACGGGATTACGAGAGCGGTATAAATCTTTCCAGTATTTAAAAGTTCATTTGTTTCACTGTCTTTTCTTATTTGCTCAGTAACGGTGAAATAAGAAGATGCATTGAGACTACTTATAAAATCTCTCGACATTGCAGAATTATCCTTATCAAATACTCCAATCTTTACATTATTTACATCTGTAGTAATTGCATATCCAAAAAGTACCAGCAATGCGACCGGCAGTAAAAAAATTATCAGCAGTGAACTTTTGTCCCTGAATATCTGTCTGAACTCTTTCACCGTTATTGATAATATTCTTCTAAACAAATACTAAATATTAAATATTAAATTTTAAATATTAAATATTAAAAAATTGAACATCGAACATTGAACTTTGAACATCGAACATCGAACATTGAACATTGAACATCGAACTTTGAACATTCTACATTGAACATTGAACATTAACCACTATTCTCTTTTCTCGAGTAAGTTTAAAAACACATCTTCAAGTGAAGGTATGATTACATCTATTCTGACATTATCTCTGCCTCCTGCAGTATCAGCTATTACATCTTTTAATGCTTCCAGCTCTTTATCACCTTTGGTATATTTCTTTTTTAAAATGAGATGGATCGAATTTCCAAATGCTGAAACGCTTTGTGTGTAATCTTCTTTTGCTAATTTTTCAATTACTTTAAAAGAATCCGGACAGTCTATTTCAAGGACCGTACTGTCAATGTATTCTTCTTTAAGTTCTGCAGGACTGCCGGCTGCTATCAGTTTACCTGCGTTAATGAGAATGATCCTGTTGCAGAATTCCGCTTCATCTAAGTAATGAGTTGTAACAAAAACAGTTGTTCCTTTTTCGGAAATTTCATGTATCAGATCCCAGAACTTTCTTCTTGAAATTGGATCCACGCCGCCTGTAGGTTCATCAAGAAAAACAATCTTCGGCTCATGCATTACTGCCGCACCAAGTGCCAGTCGTTGCTTAAAGCCGACTGATAAATTTGAAGTAAGAGTATTTTCCCTGTCCTCTAATCCTGAAATTTTCAAAGCCCATGCTTTTCTCTTTTCAAGTGCTTCACCCTGAAGTCCATATATCCCACCAAAAAAATTCAGATTTTCATCAATTGTAAGATCACCGTAAAGGGAAAACTTCTGTGACATGTAACCTATATTTTTTTTCACATCATCCGGTTCTTTATCAATACTGAATCCGCTGACCAAAGCATCTCCCGAAGTCGGCTCGAGTATTCCGCAAAGCATTTTAATCGTAGTTGATTTTCCCGCACCGTTTGCTCCGAGGAATCCGAATATCTCTCCTTTATATACATCAAAGCTGATGTCATTTACTGAAGTGAAGTCACCAAATTTCTTAGTCAGATTTTTTACTTCAATTGATTTATTATTTTCCATCTGATTTAATCGTTATCAGTTTCCATTAATTCAATAAAGACATTTTCAAGTGATGGAAGCTTCATTCGGATATCATCAATTTCAATATTATTATTTTTAAGCAACAAAGTAATCTCTTCTAATTCCATAGGATTACCTTTAAATACAATATTCAATCTGTCACCAAACATTTGTATATCAGCATTCTCAATATTTTTCAAAATTTTATATGCGTCTCTGACAGGATTACAGACTACTTCCATGATCGCCATTTTGAGCGAGGATTTTATTTTAGCCGGTGTACCTTCTGAAATTACTTTACCATTATTCATCATCACAATGTAATTAAATCTTTCAGCTTCATCCATGTAAGGAGTCGAGATCAGGATTGTAATATTTTCTTTTAACAGACCTGAGAGAATGACCCAGAATTCTCTGCGTGAAACAGGATCTACACCTGTGGTTGGTTCATCAAGAAATATAATTTTTGGTCTGTAAATAAGAGTGCAGGCTAGAGCCAGCTTTTGCTTCATTCCTCCCGAAAGTTTTCCCGCCTGAAAATGACGAAAGTCTTTTAGCCGTGTAAAGTGAAGCAGTTCATCTCTCCTCTTTTCAAAATCATTTACTCCGTGAATGTCAGCTATGAACTGAATATTTTCATCTACCGTCAGATCTGTGTACAGACTGAATTTTTGAGACAGGTAACCGATCTCATTTTTAATAATACTTTTCTTTTTACCTTCACCAAGATCAAGATCTGTGAAATCTACTTCCCCCGAATCAGCTCTCAGCAGACCGCACATTATTCTTATCATAGTAGTTTTACCCGCACCGTCAGGACCGACCAGTCCGAATATCTTATTCTTTTTTACTTTAAAACTGATGTCATCTAATGCTGTCACCTCTTCGAATTTTTTTGTAACATTCTTAACTTCTATAGCTGATTCGTTCATAATAATATCAGTTTAAAATTATATTAGCATCAGCAGGCATTCCTGACTTCAGTTCATAGGATGCATTCGGAATTCTTATCTTAATCCCAAAGACAAGTTTGGTTCTCTCTTCTTTTGTCTGAATATTCTTTGGAGTAAATTCGGCTTCAGGTGAGATATAAATTACTTTACCTGAATATTTTTTATCAGGATATGTATCATTTGTAATGTCAGCTTCTTGACCAAGTTTTATTTTCCCGAGTTTCGCTTCAGTTACATAAATAAATAGATCTACAACTTTGAGATCAGCTATGTTCAGAATGGAAGAACCTGTATTCACAAATTCACCCGGCTCTGCAAGTTTTTTGGTAATAATTCCTTCAAGCGGTGAACTTACTTTACAGTCTTCAATATTTTTTCTGATCAGATCTGCATTTGCCTGAGACCTTTTCAGATTTGCTGCGGCAGATTCTACCTCTTCTCTTCTTATAATAGTTCTTACTTTCATCAGATTTTCTTCAGCCGAATTAAGCTGATTTTCTCTCAGGTCATAAACCAGTTCGGCATCCTCCAGATTTTTTACTGTTGCGGCATTTTCATTTACAAGATTTTTCATTCTCTGCAGATCGGTTTCTGCCTGCTTAAGATTTATTTCAGCCGCGCTTACATTATCTTCTGCAATTCTGATATCTTCAGATCTCGCGCCCTGCTGCAGAAGTTTAAGTTGTGCATCTGCCTGCTCTACCGCAGCAAGTGCCTGTCTAAGCTGTATATCAAGCAGATCATGATCTATCAGAAACAATACATCACCTGCTTTCACCATGTCTCCTTCTTTCACATAAATTTCCTTTATCTGTCCGGGTGTCTTCGAGCTTATTACAATATTTGTAGCTTCGATATTTCCCGATCCTGAAATGGCATTTGTATCCACTTCTTCTTCACATCCGGAAAATATTGAAACTGATATTATTATCAGGAAAATTGAGCTGATTAAGAACTTTGAAGTAATTTTTTTCATGTTCTAAAAAATAATTTAACAGTGATTTTTTTATATTCTAATTGAATTAATAATAAATTCCGGAATTTCCTTTTTTCTTTTATTCAAAAATTTTTCGAATCCCGCTTCATTCATTCCGAATACATTAGATATCAATGGTCTTGCAAGAAAAGGAAATATGCAAAGTGAGATCAAGTTTATAAATAGCTGCACAGGATCGACCGGTAATATTTCTTCTGATTTAATTGCTTCCCTGATCTGTCTTATAAAGATCTCGGGCTTGATCTTAATTCTTTCAGAAAATGTTTTCAAAAATTTATCGGGATCATTATTCATTTCCCTTATCACAAAAACAGGTATAATTGGATTTTGGGACAATAAAGTAATGTATTTGTCAGTAAAGTATTCTATTTTTTCAAATAAAGGCTTTTCCATATTCAGAATTTCAATCACCTGAGGAAAAATTTTTTGAGTAGCTTCTTTAAAGACTGCATCAAACAACGCTTCCTTATTTCTGAAATAATAATGGAGCATTGCCTTATTGATCCTTGCTTCATCAGCGATCTCCTGCATTCTTGCCCCGTCTATTCCCTTATTATAAAATATTTTTTTTGCAGATTCAAGAATCCTATCTTCTGTTTTTTTGTCTTTTATTTTTTTCAACATGTTAAATTGCTAACTAAAAAGATTAACCGTTTGGTTAAGAATTAAAACTTAACTAACGCAGAAATTTATTTCAACATAAAAGAAAACCTCTGTACAATTTAAAACAGAGGTTTAATTTTATTTTTTAAATTTGAAAAAGATTTTAAATTTTCACAGAAGTAGATTTTTATTTGAAATTTGTAATTTGTAATTTCTTTCCGCAAGAACAACTTTCGCTCCCCCTTTTTTAAATGGGAATTACTTATGAATTATTCTGAAACGTGCTATTAAAAATTTAGATTTTGTGTCAAATAATTTCACTGAAAAATTTATTATTTTTTTTCGATAAATTTAAATTGTAACTAATTAAAAAGTATCTCATAATTCATATGTCCTAAGTTGATATTCGTATCTCGTAATTCAAATTTCGTAACTCGTAATTTCTAACTCATAATTCGAAATTCGTAATACTTAATTAGTAATACTTAATTAGTAATTTTTAATAAGTAATTGATTCTTCATCTGTAGTCATAATAAAAAGTGATCCTCGGTACTACATCTGTCTTCAATCCCGCTGCAGATGAATTTTTCTGTGAATAAGCATTCAGCCAGATATTCGGCATCAGGTGAACATTCTTATGCGGCATAAAATCAATTCCTGCCGTTACAAAATATTGATTAAATCCTCTTTGGGCAGTTGTTGTATTTTCATTATAATAATCAATTCTCGAAAAAAATCTGAATTTATTTTCACTAATATTTCCTGTAGCAAACAAACTTAATCCCATTGGATCTGTATTATTTGTGACCGAGTTGAATATTTTATTTCTCTGGAAAAATCCTTCCAGTCCTATTGAAAATGATTCCACTGAATAAGCAAGAAAAGAACTAAAAGTATATCTGTCATTATTATCGTTTACATTTTCAAAGTCAGCATAAATATCTGCTGTTATCTTTTTATCTGCAAAATTACCGGACAGCATTCCGTAATACTTTTTATATTTGTTTACCTCTTTTCTGACACCTGATCCGGTTGCTATCATAAAATAGTATCCGTAATTTTTTTTCTCATCAAAATTTCCGTTAAGCATGACTCCAAGGTCTCTTGAGCCTGCGATTCCTCTTTGATCCATAATAGTCTTTTCAACAGACCTGTAACCCCATATTTTTTCTTCAATAAATGAATATGAAGGAGTGGGCTGTAATCCGATAGTAAGTGTAGATCCGGTAAATATTTCTTTCCATGCAAGAAATGCATCCTTTATCAGCACTGCGTTTTTTAAATTAGGAAGTACATCATTCCCGTCATAAGCAAGAACAAATCTTGTAAAGAAATACCTGCTGATGTTATGATCATAACCGAGATAAATTCTTCTGAAGTCAAATGAATTATAATCTTTAGGATAATTAGTATAATCTAAAAGAGAAATGGTAGAGTCGCCTCCGGCTTTATAAAAGAAATCACCGAATGCATAGCCCCAGACTTTTCCGGTGCCGTCCTCCTCATTTTCATCCGGATCTTTGTTACTTGTATTTTCCTTAGTACTATTGGGATCTTTCAGATCTTTTAGCTTTTTTAGATCTTTCAGATACTTTGAATTTTTAGTTATTTCAGTTCCATTTTTTTCGTCAAATGTCTGAGCTGATAAAATTCCCGTGATCAAAACTATGCATAGAATAGTAAGTAAAATTTTCATTTAATAAATTTAAGTTAATAAATAAAAGGTAAATTATTAATTTTATTTAAAATATTGTTTAGCATAATATTATTTAATGATTTATATCATACTAAATTTTAATTTTATAGCGATGTAAAATATTTTTTAATGCATTCCAAAAATACAGTTTTCTGTTTAAAGTATGAATTAATAAATTCAAAGCTAAAAATATTTTATTTAATCGAAAATGAATTCCAAAGTATTAATTATTTAATTTATTTGTGTATCAGTTAAAAAATTTATTCACCAGCTAAATTCAACTATTACAATAACATTATTAAATTTTTCAATAATGATTTTACAGGCATTTATGTAAATTGATTGTTAAAAATTATTCAATTGTAAAAAAGCTTTTTTTTTAAGAATTTTCATAAAATTTAATCAGCTATGAAAAATATTCTATTCCCTACAGACTTTTCCCAAAATGCGGATAATGCTCTGAATTTAGCAATTGATATAGCAAAAAAAACTAATGGTACACTTATTCTATTTCATGCATACAGTGTGCAGTTAGTTGATCCCAATATGCCTGCCGAGATCTATCTTTCAGCTTATCAGGAAGAAGAAAAATCAGCAAAGGAAAATCTTGAGGAGTTGAGAAAAAAAATAATGGACTTCAATAAAGATGATACCGGTAAAAATTTATTTGAAGTAGAAGCTATCGTTTCACAGGGACTTGTAGTAGATGAAGCTTTATCAATTATAGATGAATTCAACATTGATATCGTTATCATGGGAACACACGGCGCCAGTGGTCTGACTGAATTAATACTCGGCAGTAATACTGCCAGTCTAATTGAGAATTCTCCGGTTCCTGTTCTTGCTATTCCTCAAAATGTAAAAAATAAATCCATTGATAACATTGTCTATGCTTATGATGATATTAAAGCAAACATGCCTTCATTTCAGCGTCTCCTGAATTTTTCTGAAATTTTTAATTCCGAAATTACTTTACTGCATATTATAGAAACAGGAAAAGATACAGAAGAAAAAAATAAAAAAGCATTTGAGGAAATTAAGAATAATATTGGTTCTGATAAGATTAAACTTGCACTTGTAACTGAAGAGAATGTACTGGAAGGTATAAACGAATACATAAACTCAAATGATGTGGATGTACTTGCAATGGCAATCAGAAAGAGAAGTTTACTTGATAAAATTTTCAGCAGAAGTCTTACAAAAAAAATGGCGTATCATACAAAGATCCCGCTTCTCGCTCTTCATAAAGTTTAAATCAATTTTACTTTCAACTTATAGAGTACCCGGATTTTTATAATTAATAATCAAAATAAATAAATTCCTTTGGCTGAAAAATTATTTCTTATCGATGCAATGGCAGTGATATACAGAGCTTATTTTGCTATGATATCAAATCCGCTTATAAACTCGAAAGGAAGAAATACCTCTGCAGTTTTTGGCTTTGTGAATTCCCTGTTAAAGATTCTCGAAGAGCAAAGTCCTGATCACATCGCAGTTTGTTTTGATACTGCTGCACCTACATTCCGTCATAAAGAATTTCCGGCATATAAAGCGCAACGCGATGAGATTCCTTCTGATATGCCGTGGCAGATCGAAAAAGTAAAAGAAGTTATAAAAGCATTTAACATTCCGATGATCGAGCTTGAAGGTTATGAAGCTGATGACATAATTGGTACACTTGTAAAGCAGGCGGAAAAAGAAGATGTTATAAGTTATATGGTCACTCCTGACAAAGATTATATGCAGCTCGTTTCAGATAAAGTATTTATGTTCAAACCTGCCCGCACACAATACGGCACTGATAATGAGATCATAGATTCTGAAGGTGTTATAAAAAAATTCGGAGTGCCTCCTGATAAAGTAATAGAAGTACTTGGTCTTATGGGAGATGCTTCTGATAATATTCCGGGAATAAAAGGTATAGGTGAAAAAACTGCTGCGAAGCTTATACAAGAATTTGGCTCGATCGAAAATATGTACAATAACATTGACAAGATCACTAAACCAAAACTCAAAGAAAACATTGAGTCTCAAAAAAATGAAGCGCTTCTTTCTTACAGATTAGTCACGATAAAAACTGACGTACCGCTTGATATTAATTTTCATAACTTAAATAAGAAGCCCGAAGATGCACCTTTACTGACTGCACTTTTTGAAGATTTAGAATTTAAAACACTTACAAGAAAATTTTCAGGAGATCAATCTGATACAGATGCTGAGATTAAAGGTTCAGCAAAAAAAGCTGCCTCTGCAAAAAGTATTCCCGATTTTGCGAAAGTTGATATTACCGGTCCGGATAAAGTCTTAAAAACAATTAAGGACGTAAAGCATGATTATATAATTATTAAGACTGAAAAGGAATTTGAAGAACTTATAAAACTTCTTTCAAAGGAAGACATTATTTGTTTTGATACTGAGACAGATGCTCTCGATGCAATGAATACTAACCTTGTAGGAATGTCATTTGCATTTGAGGAATTCAAGGCATACTATGTTCCTGTAACAGGTAAGATGTTTGATAAGAATTTTAAAAAAGGAAGTAAAGCTGAAAAGGAAATATCTTTATTTGATACTTCGAATAATGTTGATAATAAAATATCTAAAAACGAAGCAGATAAAGGAATTGATATAAGCACAGCTATAAAAATGGTAAAGCCATTGCTCGAAAATAAAAAAATAAAATACGTAGGTCAGAATCTGAAATACGATTATCTCGTGATGAGAAATTACGGCATCGAATTATCGGATATGTTTTTTGATACTCTGATTGGTTCATATATTCTCAGACCTGAAGGCGCGCATAATATGGATGCACTTTCAGAAAAATTCCTTGGCTATAAACCAATTTCCATAAAGGAACTGATCGGCAAAGGCAAGGATCAGATCTCAATGGATAAAGTCGATATTGATATTGCCGGTGAATATGCAGCAGAAGATGCAGATGTGACGCTTCAGCTTTATTACATTCTAAAGTATGAGCTTGGTAAATTAGATATGAGGAAGCTTTGTGATGTTGTTGAATTTCCTCTGATCAAAGTACTTTCGGAAATGGAATTCGAAGGATTTAAAGTCGATGAAAGAATTTTAAATACCATTGATAAACAGACACAAAAATTTATAATAGAATACGAAGCAAAAATTTATGCAGCCGCAGGAGAAGAGTTTAATATTAATTCTACACAGCAGCTTGCGGAAATTTTATTCAACAAACTTAATCTTACTCCGACTAAAAAGACCAAGACAGGTTTTTCTACCGATGTAAAAGTTTTAGAGGATTTAAAATATCAGCATGAGATAGCTTCTTTGTTGATTGACTACAGAATGCTGACAAAGCTGAAGTCAACTTATCTCGACGGACTAAAGAAAGCAGTTAATCCAAGGACAGGGAGAGTTCATACTGTTTTCAATCAGGTAGCAGCAGCAACAGGCAGGCTATCAAGTGTCGATCCGAATCTACAGAACATTCCGATCAGAACTGAAGCCGGAAGAAGTCTGCGGAAGGCATTCGTGCCGAGGGATAATTCTTATGTGATAATGTCTGCCGATTATTCACAGATCGAACTCCGCATCATGGCACATTATGCAAATGATGAAAATATGCTGAATGCATTTAAAAGACATCATGACATTCATACTGAAACTTCTATGCGAATCTTTGGACTGAAATCAAAAACCGAAGTGACAGCGGGTATGAGAAGGAAAGCTAAAGAAGTAAACTTTGGGATTATTTATGGCATCGGAGCATTCGGTCTGGCCAGCAGATTAGAGATAAAAAATTCTGAAGCAAAAGAGATCATTGAGAGATATTTCCGTGAGTATCCAAATGTCAGAACATATATGGAAGAGACGAAAAAATTTGCGCATGAAAACGGTTATGTCGAGACGCTTCTTGGCAGAAGGAGATATCTTCCTCAGATCAATAATCAAAATGCAGCAGCAAGAGCAGAAGACGAAAGAGCTGCAATCAACATGCCGATCCAGGGAACTGCAGCAGACATGATAAAAATAGCTATGATTAATATTTATGTTGAATTTCAAAAGAACAAACTTGAATCCAAAATGCTCCTTCAGGTTCATGACGAACTTGTATTTGAAGTAAAGAAAACTGAACTCGAAAAAGTAAAGAAGATAGTAACAGATAAAATGAAAAATGCTATTGCTCTGAATGTGAACATTGAAGTGGAAGTCGGTGAAGGTGATAGTTGGTATGAAGCGCACTGATCAATTTTAAATTTTAAATAATAAATATTTAATAGTAATTCGTAACCCGTAACTTATAAAATTCTTAATTCCTAATTTTTAATTTTTAATTTTTAATTTTTTTAAATGATAGTAGTAACCGGCGGAGCGGGATTTATAGGCAGTGCATTAGTGTGGCGTCTGAATCAGCTTGGAGAAGAAGATATAATCATAGTGGATGATTTTACAAAAGATGAAAAAGAATCTGGTGACAAATCATTTTCAGCAAAAGATGATAAGTGGAAAAATCTCGTTCATCTGAAATATGCTGATGTATTTGACAAAGAAGATTTCGGACATATGCTTTCATCTGACTTTATGAAAAATTTTGAAGTTGAAACGGTATTTCATCTTGGCGCAAACAGTTCGACAACTGAAAGGGACTTTGGTTCTCTGATGACAAATAATTATGAATACACAAAATATCTGTGTGAAAAAGCGATTGAAAACAATGTGAGATTCATTTATGCTTCATCTGCAGCAACTTACGGTGACGGTTCGAAAGGTTATGAAGATGATGAAAGCAAACTCAACACACTTGTTCCTCTGAACGGCTATGGCTACTCAAAACACATGTTCGATATCTGGGCAAAAAAACTAAAGCTGCTAGATAAAATTGTCGGATTAAAATATTTTAATGTATATGGCCCGAATGAATATCATAAAGAAGACATGCGAAGCGTTGTGAATAAATGTTATCATCAGATAAAAGAAACGGGTAAGGCAAGATTATTCAAATCAGCAAACCCTGAATTCGCGGACGGTGGTCAGAGTCGTGACTTTCTTTATGTGAAAGATGCAATAGAGATGACATTATTTTTCAGAGAAAATAAAATTGTCAACGGTATTTACAATATCGGTACGGGTGAGTCCAATTCTTTTAATGAATTTGTAAAACCGGTTTTCAAAGCCCTGGACATAAAGGAGAATATAGAATATTTTGATATGCCTGAGATTTTACAGGAAAAATATCAATACTATACAAAAGCCGATATCACTAAATTAAGAAATGCAGGCTACAAGAAAGAGATTTATAAAATAGATGATGCAGTGACGGATTATGTAGCGGGATACCTTAATACTGAAGATGCTTATCTTAATTAATAATTAATA
>DAORRV010000002.1:84787-99612 GCA_035443185.1 Ignavibacteria bacterium
AAATAAATCACTTAAGAAAAATTAGAAAATTTTAAACAATAAACTTATAAAAATGAAATCCATTTTATTGATTCTACTCTTTGTTACTTTGACAGGAAAATCTTTTTCACAGGACTTGCCGCATTATATGACAGATAAAGAGAAAGAACTTTCAAAAAATTATCAGTACAATTTTTTCCCGACTGACAATACAAATCCACCGCCGACTCCTGTCAGGACAATGGCTGAATGGGAGGAAGTGCAGGGAGTTATAGTTGCATGGACTTCTTACACTACTATAATCAGACAGATTGTCGATTATGTACAGGATGAATGTCAGGTATTTATAGTCTGCAGTGATTCCAATTCTGTAAAGACATTTCTTACCAGTGGCGGAGTACCTCTTGTGAATCTCAGATTTATTGTTGCTCCGTTCAATTCAGTCTGGTGCAGGGATTACGGTCCGTGGGCTGCATACTCGGGAATTTCCGACAGCCTGAAAATTATAGACTGGATCTACAACAGACCGAGAGCTCAGGACGACCTTGTTCCGACTGCATTTGCAAATTATACAAATCTTCCGATCTATGAAGCAACTGTTGCTCCAAATAATCTCATTGCAACCGGAGGAAATCTAATGGTTGACGGAAACGGCACAGCTTTTTCATCAAAACTTATTATAGATGAAAATCCTACCAAGACAGAATCTCAAATCGACGGGATTATGAACAGCTACTTAGGAGTTTCGAGATATATAAAAATGAATACACTTCCATATGATGAGATACATCATATTGACATGCATATAAAACTTTTGGATGAAGAAACTTTACTCGTAGGGCAGTATCCTCCGGGAGTAGCTGACGGTCCGCAGATTGAAGCAAACTTACAGTATGTATTAAATAATTTTCAGACATGTTATGGGAGACCTTACAAAGTTGTAAGGATTCCAATGCCTCCGAGCTCTGGCGGTCAGTATCCGCCAAGTTCAAATTATTTTACTTATACAAATTCTGTGTTTGTAAACAAAACTATTATTGTTCCGATCTATGGCCTTGCTCAGGATTCTACTGCTCTCAGGATCTACAGGGAAAATCTTCCGGGATACAGAGTTGTCGGGCTCAATGCAAGTCAGATGATCTCTGCTCTCGGTGCAATACACTGTATCACAAAAGAAATTGGTGTCGCCGAACCGATATTCTTCTCACATCCGAAATTACATAATACACTGAATACCACTTCACCATATGAAGTGAAATCTTATATTAAAACCAAGTCAGGCGTTGCCTCTGCAAAAGTCTTCTGGAGAACTGATACGACACAGTCTTACAATGAAATTACCATGACAGGAAGTTTGGATACATTCAGAGCAAACATTCCTCAGCAAAGTCTTGGTACAAATGTTTATTATTATATTTCAGCTACATCGAATTCAAATCGAACTGTCACAAAACCTATTACTGCACCGCAGGGATATTTAAAATTTGTGATAGACAATCCGACTTCTGTAATCTCAAATAATTCTCAGGCAGAGAATTATTCTTTGTCACAAAATTATCCTAATCCCTTTAATCCAAAAACAGTAATTAATTACAAATTGCAAGTTACGGGAAATGCGAAGATAATGGTTTATGATGTTCTTGGGAATGAAGTTGCAACTTTGGTAAATGAAAAACAAAATGCAGGCAGCTATTCAGTTGAGTTTGATGGAAGTAATTTTTCCAGCGGAATTTATTTTTACAGAATCTCTTCCGGGAATTTTAATGAGACAAAAAGAATGATGCTTATAAAATAATAAATTTTAAATAGTAAATTTTAAATAGTAAATTTTACATTTCCGCAGAGTCAGAAAAGCAGTTGACTCTGCGGAGACATTAGAGACATTATCATTTATAATCGTGTGGGAATTTATAAATTTAGATTTGCAGTCCTCAGAGTCCATAAGCATTTGACTCAGAGGAGACATTAATGTAAAATTTTATTCGGTATGAGTTAGCTCACCAAAGCAAAATCTATTTTCTTACTTTCTTTATTTACCCGGATGACTTTTATTCTGACCTTCTGTCCGGCTTTGAGAGTCTTCTTTTTTCTCCTTCCAAAGGCCATATGTCTTTTTTCATCATATACATAATAGTCATCTTCCATATCTCTGAATCTGATCATGCCTTCCACCAGAATATCCATGATCTCAACAAATATCCCGTACTGCATCATGCCTGATATTATGCCGTCGTATTCTGAGCCAAGATGTTTTGAAATATAATCTGTCTGCATCAGTTTTATAGATTCACGTTCAGCTTTTTCAGCATTCTGCTCCATAATAGAACTCTGCTTGCAGATTTCAGGAAGCACCTTTTCATAATGTAAAATTCTTTCACGTAGCTTCTTTCCGCCATTGAGATAATCAAAAAGACATCGGTGAACTGCAAGATCAGGATATCTTCTGATAGGCGATGTGAAATGTGAATAATCTTTAAACCCAAGTCCGTAATGTCCGATATTTTTTGTCTGATAAATTGCCTTTGCCATCGATCTGATAAAAAGATCATTGATAATAAATTCTTCGTGCTTGCCTTCTATATCATTCAAAAGCTGTCTGAGAGATTCTTTGTCTTCGACGTTTATTTTATAACCAAACTGTTTTACAAATTCCGAAAGCTCTTTCATCTTGTCAGGATTTGGAGTGTCATGAACTCTGTAAATAAAAGGGTAATTTATTTTTTGTTCTTTGGAAATATTACCGACAAATTCTGTAGCACATTTATTTGCAAGCAGCATAAACTCCTCGATCAGACGCATTGAGTTTAGTCTTTCCTTTACTACTATCTCAGCGACACTGCCGCTTTTATCAAATTTAAATTTCACCTCATTTGAATCAAAATCAAGACTCTCTTCTCTCAGTCTTTCCAGAGTAATTGATTTACTAAGCTTGTCCATTACTTTCAGCTCTTTATAAAAATCACCTTTACCTGTCTCAATTATTTTCTGTGCCTCTTCATACGTAAATCTTCTTTTACTGTTGATAACTGTTTTTCTTATTTCAAAACTTTTTACTTTCAGAGATTTGCCAAGTGTGATCAGTATTGAAAAAGTAAGACGGTCTTCATTAGGTTTCAGTGAACAAAGTTCATTTGAAATTTTCTCAGGTAACATAGGTATTACGTTCTTCACCAAATATGCACTGGTAGCTCTACGCAAAGCTTCCTTATCAAGCTCGGTATCTTCCTGTACAAAATGCGATACATCAGCAATATGAACACCAAGTATATATCCACCGCCTTTGATCTTCTCTACTGAGACAGCATCATCAAAATCTTTTGCATCTTCAGGGTCGATAGTAAAAATTACTTTATCTCTGAGATCAAGTCTGTCTTTGGGATCATATTCTATTTTCAGAACTTCTGCTTCCTTCATTACTTCATTCGGAAATTCTTTTACTAATCCGAATTTTCTCATGATTGAAACCTCTTCCGCTCCTCTTACTCCGGACTTGCCAAGTACTTCAAGAACTTTCGCACGCAGATCAGTAAATTCATCTCCATGATCCCCCGGATTTAAAATTTCTGCATACACTTTGTCATTATGAACTGCCTCATTAAAATCCCTGAAAGAAACAATGATCTCCTTTTTTATCTCTCTCGAATCCGGAAATATCAGACCGTAGCTTTTGTGATCTTCAAATTTTCCTGTGACAAATTTTTTAATATGAGTGACAATTTCAATAATCTCTGCATCATTTCCTTCATCAGATTTAAGAGAGTTGAATTTTACAATATCACCGATCTTATGGGCATACGTCCTGGAGCTTTTTATATTATAAATTTTAATCTCATCACTTTCAGATTTAACTTTAATAACTGGTCTCCCGTCTTTTCCAAAATCAATTTCACCAGTGATATCTTCTTTATTTATGTCTGCAGTTTTTTCGAATTTATAACCGCTGACCTTTAATCTGCCTTTGTTACTGCTGTCGGTCTTAAACCTAAGATTCTTGCTGCCGCTTTTTTTATCAGAAGATTTTTTAACAATTGGCTCTGCAAGTTTATTTCCAGTATTCAAACTGTAATATTTTCTATCCCGCTGTATACTTCCTTCATTTACAAGTTTATGCAGATGTTTTTTAAGAGTTTCTCTCTGAGATGGTTTAAGATTCAGTTTTTTTAAAATTGAATTTACCTTAAAAGAAGTGTCTTTGTTTTTATTTAAAAGCTCGAGTATTTTTTCCTGAGTATTAATATTTTTAAAATTTAATTCTATAATAAATCAATGCACCTGCTCTCGTACCTGATACAACTGATGCATCTGTGGATGCTGAAGAAAACGGATCGTAGACTCTTTCTACTCTTAAGACAAGATCATCTGATAAGCTTTTCAAATTTAACATTTTACTGACCGGGTAATCTATTATTATATCTGTATTTGCTATTCCTTTAAATATCTGACCTCCGAACCGGATAACCGCTCCGCCTATAGCTGCTGTAAATCTTATATCAGTATTTTCTGCAATAGAACCTGTCTTGGAATCTATATAATTTACATCGGTATTTATGAGAAATGGAAGTACAGTCTCAAGTGAATTTGTGACATAATTTGACAACACAGAAGCACCGAGTGAAGCACCGAAGCTGGAACTTTCGCTGAATGATAACTGATCTTTGAATTTACCAAATAGTAAAAATGAAATGGCGTCACTTGTTGCGTTACTGCCTGACTCTCTCGTCCCGTTTCTTTCTAAGTTCATTGTCAAAACTGGATTCTTTGCTTCTCCTGTTACATTCATATCTATCACTACTTCATTTATATACTGTTCACCTGATCCGCCGATATCAACAGATGTATAACCTTTGTATTTAGCATCAATGTCGAGCATCGGATTTGTTAAAGGTCCGTTAAAAATAACTTTACCTGTCGCATCAAATTTTCTGAAGAATTTATAATAGCAATTATTACCTAAAGTGACTTCCCCTCTGCCGGACATTTGATAATTTTCCTTGTTGTCAACCTGAAGTCTTGTTTTAATTTCACCAAAAAACTCCTGTTGAGATTTTTCATTAACTAAAAACTTTAAGAAAACATTGCCTGAAGTTGTAACTAACAGATCATAAAAAAATAAACCTGATTTCTCTCTCTGCTGATATTTTATGTTTTTATTATTATCTGTATAAAGGACTTTTTGAAATGGATTCAGATTCAGTCCCTTTATTATAACTACACTATCCGATGAATTTTTTAAAACTCTTTTTACAAATTCGTTATTATAATTTAACGAATCTATTATAACTCCATATTCAAAATCATCAGAATAAATATTATAAGCTTCCTGTACAAAAGGATTGAATACAATATTTCCTCTGATAAGAGTTAAATTTCCTGTAAGATCTATCCTATCGGAATTTCCTTTTATCTTTAAGGACGGACTTCCGCTGCCAATCCACAAGTCACCTGATATTCCAAGTTCAGTAGGTCCGTTATCTTTGTCAAATGCTTTTACATCTCCAGACATATTCAAATCAATATCATTCATTTTCAGATCGGTAAGATCGACATAACCTGTAATTGCAATAAATTTTGTTGGATCTTCCGGAACAAATATTTTTGATTTATTAATAAGAATCTTATTATTTCCTGTTGATATTCCCGCATCAAAATCATATCTCATCTTGGTAAGTGTTACATAAAATTTACCTTTATTTAAATTCATATCTCCTGTTAACTGAGGATCTGATGTTATTCCTAACAGTTTTATCTCCCCATCAAGAATTCCTTCCAGATCTTTGGTGTATGGAAGCAGCTGCTGAAAAATCTTTAGCTGAAAGTTGTCTGCTTTTGCGGAAATATTTACGTCTGATTCTGAGCGTTTTTTATTATAGACAACTGTATCATTATATTCATCCTTAGCCTTGTTAAGAAAAGGAAATGTTCCGGTGAGTTTGAAATTACCTGCGTTATTTATATTGTAAAAAGCAACATCACTTTTTATTACTTCATCTTTATAATCTACAAAAGCATCAAGTCTGCCTATTTTGGTTTGGCCAATCGCTAATACATCGGAGTTTGTTTCAAGACTAAGATCAATATTGTCCGGCATACCCTTATATGTAAGTAATGTCCTTCTTAAATTTCCTTTTATAACGTCCACTGTATCAAAGTCTTCACCCGGTTTAATTAATTTCAGTATAGTATAAACTTTTATATTATCAGCACTGACTTTTATATTACTACTGTCATTCAAAGAATAAAAACCGTTTACTGTAACCTTTTGATTTAAACTGTTGACAACGAATTTTCTGAAATCAAAGATCTGAGAACTGTCAACTTTAGTATATTTTATGATAAGGTCAGAATTGTTTGCCAGATTCATATCATGATATTTGACAGACAATGAATCAAACACAAACAAAGCAGAATCTTTTAATGAAAGGTTTGTATATAATTTTATAGTCGTGTCTCTATTTGCTGTTAGAAAAACCTGATTGTTATTATTGAAAAAATTTATTTTTGTGAATACAGAATCAAATTTATTTTTTGCTGCAATGACTTTATTGGAATGTAAAGTAATGTCAGTATAAAATTTATTCATGTCATTTGTATTTAAATCATTTCTCATAAACAAATTCAGATTTGCATCTTTTAGAATAAACAAAGAATCGCCGTATGCAAAATTGCTGATCTTTCCGTTAGTATTAAAAGTAAACAGACCGCAGCTATCTGAGATACTTCCTTTCAAATCTCCATTGAAAATAATTGTATCACCTATTAATGAATATATAGGTTCGAGGTCTCTGACATTGACAGTATAATTCATATAATAATTATTGCAATCAATTACATATCCGCTTTCAGTGATCACCGGCTGAATTCCCGATGTGTCCGGAAAAAATTTATCAGTTATACTATTCGAAATCTTTTCCGAATTTTCTATTACAAGATCAAGAAGTTTTGTGAACTGAAAATATCCGTCAGCTTCCACATCGGCAAAGTCAGTCTTTAATGAGATCTTACGAATGTTACCATTTTGATCAATGTCAGCTAATATAGGTGTGGAAGGTAAGTTAAATCCACCGAATTCAGACGGCTTAAGATCGATCTTGAAACTGCCTGCTATATCATCCGGGGAAATTCCTTTGCCGTTTACATCAAAATCAAATGTCAGATTACTTTTCATTTCAGGATCTTTTGTAATTACCTGAAGATCCAGATTTGAAACTGTACCTGTCAGATCATAAGATAGATTTTTTGGATTTGAAATATTTAGTTTACCTTTTGTCTTTCCGGTAACAAGGTTTGATTGAATGCTGACATCAAGATTCAGATTGCCTCTGTTAAATAATATTTTCCCTTCAGATGCTGCAATATTCAATCCATAGAATTTTGTCGAGACCAAACGATATTTCAGACTGCCTGAATTTTTTTTATAATCAAAACCTTTTGCTTCTATAATAAACTCACCGCTGATACTTCCTTCGAGATCTTTTTCCTTAAAGATCTTTCCGAGATTTACGGCTGAAGTTTTGATGTCTCCTTTATATACAATTTCATTTCCGCGCAGATCCATTTTCATGTTACCATAAGTTTTACCTGCTGAGGAAATAATATCAAAATCAGTTTCAAAATTATCCGGCTTTCCAGTATATCTCAATTCTGGAATTGTCACAACACCCAGATGTGAATAATCCGGAATCGGCAGACCGGGAACCATTATCCTTGTATCTCTTGGATCTATAGAAATATCTTTTCCGGAAACATTTATATAAAGTGACTCCGGTATATGCAGGTTCTTTAAATTTCCTGTAAAATGAAATTCAGATTTTTCAGTAGTAATATCAAATTTCTTAAGCTTAAGATCTCCGTATGCATCTTCAGCTATTAAGTGAAAACTTATAGTACTGTCAATAAAATCCAGTTGAGGTAAAAAGAAACTCACATCATCAGCATTTATAGGATTTGCCTGAATATTAATTTTGGCGTCCTTTTTTTCAAACTCTTCATATTCTATTCCCTCCAATGCATTTAGATCATCCAATCGGATCTTGTCTATAAGAATATTTGATCTGTCGGTAATGAGATTTAGTTTAGAAATATCTGTGATAGTATCTTTTACATTTATATTTGCTTTCAGGGAAAGTTGATTCAGATTAAAATCAGAATTAGTCTTAAAATTCAGTTTACTGATATTCACATCTTTTTCATCAGGGAAATATTTTGCGGAGAGATTAAGATTCAATTCTGATAGATCAAATTCTGAAACATTAAAAGTATCGATCTGCTTCATTTTAATTTCTCTGATAGGTTTATCTGAATTTTTATTTTCTAATATTCTGATAAATCCGTTTTCAATAGTAAAATTTTCGGCAGTAATTCCCCAGTCAAATTCTGATGTAGTTGTGTCCTCTTCCTTATCTTCAGATTCAAGAAAATATTCGAAGTTCCATTTTAAACTGTCATTATTATCCCGGATCTTTGTCACATTTATCTGCGGTTCTCTCAATATTAATTCACGTGCAAATATTTCTTTGGAAAGAAGTTTTATGATATTATATTTTGCGCTGAGTGAATTGAATTTTAGAAGAGTATCTCCTTTGATCTTTATGCTGCCATTATTTAGAGTAAAACCTTTTAAAATATTTCCGTTAAGAGATTCTGCATGTATCACAGCATCTTTTTCTGCTAATGATTCATTTAGTTTATCTAAAGCAATATCAAGTGCGAGATTGGAAAACATGTCAGTCTGAATAAAAATAAATATTCCAATTATGAGAACAACAAAGAAAATGATTACAAATTTAAAGACACTGAATATCTTTCTGATCACACTCTTTTTCTTAGGAGTCTGTTCAGCAATATTCTGAATTTCAGAATTCTCTTTATTGTCAGAGCTGTCAGTAATATCGGGATTATTTTCTTCTTTGGACATATTGTTCAATCTGAATAAACAGATCTAAACTAGTTAGTGTTTTCTGATCTTTTCAATTATACCGGTTGAGGAATAATTATTTATAAAATTTAAGCTGAGTACTTTACCGCCGGCTGCAGTTACAATGTCAGAACCTACAATATCAATTTTCCTCCAGTCTCCGCCTTTTACCAGGTAATCCGGTACGATGAGTTTTATAAGTTCATAAGGAGTATCTTCATTAAAAATAATTACAAAGTCAACGGATTTCAAATTATCTAAAATAAATGCTCTGTCATTTTCATTATTTACCGGTCTGTCATCACCTTTGAGTTTTTTAACCGACTTGTCAGAATTTAATCCGACAATTAAATAATCTCCCATAAGTTTCGCCTGATTCAGATAAGATACATGTCCTTTATGAATTATATCAAAGCACCCGTTTGTGAAAACAAGTTTCTTATTTTCACTTTTGATTCTGCTTCGTACATCGGATATATTATTTATGTTTAATATCATTTTCCACTTTTAATAATATTTTCAATTAGTTCTTTTTTATTTACCGGTACAATGCCTACTTCCTGTACTACTATGCCTGCTGCGAAATTTGAGATTACTGCAGAATCACGCAGACTAGCTCCGCCTGAAAGACAAACAGCGATAGTTGAAATTACTGTATCACCTGCGCCTGAGACGTCTGCTACTTTTCTTGCTTTCGTACTGATCTTTTCTTTTTTTAATTTGCCACGGATATTTTCATAGATCATCATACCTTGTTCACCAAGTGTGAAAATAACATTTTGACAACTGATCTTTTTAATTAGTTTAGCTGCAATGTCATCCAGATCATTTAGGTCTCTCAGTTTAATTCCAAATGAATCTTCAAGCTCCTTTCTGTTTGGCTTAAATAAAAATGCATTCTTGAATTCAAAAAAATTATCAAACTTTGGATCGACAAGTATTTTAAAATTCATCTTTAAAGAAAGAGCAGAAACTTTTCTGATCAGCTTTTCTGTCAGTACTCCTTTGTTATAATCCTGTAATATCACAATAGAATCTTTTTCTGCATGTTCTGAAAGAAGAGACAGTATTTTAGTTTGAGAATTATCTGAAATATCATCTTTAGACTCGCTGTCGATCCTCAGCAAATGATGTGAATCAGAAATTACTCTTGATTTGCTCGTAGTAGGTCTGTCTTTTTCAGGAATAATACCCTCCGTATCAATGCCAAGATCCTGCATTGAGTTTTTCAGAAGATCGCTTTCGGAGTCTTCACCGGTAATACCAATCAGAAAAGGTTCAGAGCCGAGTGTCTTTATATTGTATGCAACATTTGCCGCTCCGCCCAGACGAAATTCACTTTTCCGTATATCAAAGACCTGTACGGGAGCTTCAGGTGAGATTCGGGTTACATCTCCAAACAAATATCTGTCGAGCATTAAATCCCCGATAATGATGATCTTTTTATCACGGGAATTTTCAAAAATGCCTGTAAGTAGCTTTTTATTCATTGCCATAAAAATAGACTTATTATAAAGGTTATTCAATGCGAAATTATTTCGGTTCTGTTCATTTAATAATTAAGAATTGCTCAGTATCATTTTGTTATTTTATAGTTGAACATTTAAAATTAAATAAAGTACAACTTGCATTATTCATCCAAAATGTTGAATTTCAAAAACCAAATTTATCTAATTATATGATTGTTTCAACTTTTATTTACCTGTTCTTCATAATATTATCATCAAGTGATCATCAGAATTCTACTGAAATAAAAGATTTGTATAATACCGGTGAGATCTCAAAAGGAGTTGTATTAATTGACGGTGAAACAGATCCGCACTACAAGCTGATTAAAAGTTCTGATAATGGATATCCCGGTCCTGATTGTAAAGTTTCTTTGTCAAATGGATTTCCGATGGACAGATGGGTACCAAATTCAAACAGATCAAAATGGATTGCGCCGAGAACTGATGCTTTTAAGTTTAATGAACCGGGAATATATGTTTACAGGACGGAATTTGATCTGTCAGAATTTGAATCTGAGAATATTGTAATTTCAGGAGTATGGTCAACTGATAATAATGGAGTGGATATTCTGATCAATGGAAACAGCACTGGGTTTGCAACTCCGATAGAAGCGTATTACGGAATGTTTCCTTTTGAAATAAAAAATGGTTTTGTAAAAGGAATAAATACTCTGGATTTTTTAGTCTATAACATTAGTGCACCGACTGGGCTTAGAGTCGAACTTCAGGGAAGAGGAGTGAAAAAAATTATTACATCCCGTTAAAATTCTGTATAGTGTTTGCCTCAAAGACTCAAAGTCGCGAAGAGCTTGTTTTTAAAAAATTTTAAACTTAGAGTCTTATAGGGAATTCTAAATAGTACCAGAGGCAGGCAGATTAAATAAAACTTCCAAAGTTATTCAGACTTTGGAAGTTTTTTATTTAAAATTTATTATTTAAAATTTATTATTTAAAATTTAATATTACTTGATCAGCATCATTTTTTTTGTCTGAATAAAATCACCTGTTCGTATAGTATAGAAATAAATCCCGCTCGCAAAACGGCTGCCGTCAAATTCAACAGAATATGTACCGGCATTCTGCTTTTCATTTACAAGAACCATCACTTCATTACCAAGCACATCAAATATTTTAAGAGAAACTACATCAGACTTTGGTAATTGATAATTAATAATTGTTTTTGGATTAAATGGATTTGGAAAATTTCCGACAGTGAATTCTGTACTTTTTTTATTTGAATCATCAGCTTTCAATTTATTTTCTGAAATGCTGTTTTCAATATTGAATTGTTTACCTTTTTCATATCTGCCGTTTGTAATAAAAATATAACTTCGCAGATATCCGTATTTTAAAGGGGAAAGACTGTTTTTGAATTTAAGTATAAGTTGGTTTGAAGAATCACACTGAATAGTAATATTGTCCTTATCTTTTACAAAGTTAAGAACATTTCCTGTAAAAAGATCTTCAGCTTCGACAAGTTCAAGCTCTTCAGTAAAAAATCCGGAATAATTTATTCCAGTATATGCCAGATATGACATCTGAGAATTATCCTTCCATTCAATAGTAAGTGCATCAATACCTTTATTTGCAAATACAGGCAGTATTATTTCAGAGTTTACGATTCTTTTTGAAAAGATCAGATCAGATTTCTCATTGTTTCCTTTACTGTCCTGAATATTGATATTGCCGGCGATGTCTTTCACAACGGGAATAACCGGTGTCAGTCCTGCGGAACCCGGATTAAATATCAAAGCAATACTGTCGGATTCAGAAGGAAGAGATGATGCCTCTGGAAATTTAGCCGAAAGAATTTCATTCTCTATGCCTTTAATGAATTTCGGATTTTGAATTCCATATTTTAAATAATTAGTGATATTTTTTCCTGAAATTTCAGCATGACTTGGTGAGATAACATATTTAGGAGTGTAAATTACCGGATCATTATTTTCTGTGATTCCCATTTCAGTACCTACAGGATGATCTGCTATCAGCAGTCTGAACTGATCAAAATAATTCACATCTATATTTGTCTCTTTTACTGCCAGCATTATTGTACTATCCTGAGGATATACAGAAGGTGTAGTTTTAAGTTTGTATTTGTCTTCAATATATTTACCTGCATTTATTAAATGCTCTGATCTGTGTAAAAGGTTATTATCATAAACAAATTTTTCACCGTTGTTTACCAATACAAATGGACAACCGGAATAAGGCGGATTTGGTCTCAGGAACTGATTTGGATTTATCCATTGTAAATTTCCTGAACCGTAAAATTTTGTATCAGAGCCAAATTGATTTGATGCAGTGACCTTTATTGTAAAATGAAGCGGCGGCTCTGCGGAAAAACTGCCTGCAGAACTGCTGCACACTGAATCATATCTCAGGCACGTCCAGTAATTCTGAAAATTTATATTTGTCATACTGAAAATATTCTGATTCTGTGATAAAGAAATTCCCTGAACCGGCAGCAGACAACGGTTTGCAGTGTCACATACTAATATTTCAAAATCAAAAATCTGCGGATTTCCTGATGCAATACATTCTATGTTCATAGTCTCTCCTCTGTAAAGCCTGTTATCCGGACTGCTGTTTATAAAACCGGTAATATTCGGACGCATATTAGTTTCAGTTGGAAATAAACCTGTCTCGACTCCAAACCAATAGAAAAGCCCTGCGACAGCTCTTATTGAATGATTGAAACAATAATTTGCTTCCATATTAAGGTCAGGAATGTTTAGTGGAGGACTTCCGAGAATTTGATAATAATTCTGAATCATTGTATTTGTACCGCCCGGAAGAAAGTTATTTCCCAAATGCTGTTGCGGAATTTGTGAACAGCTCGGTCCACTCGGAAAATGATCGGCAAGCTGTGAAGTTGTATATGCAAGATATCTTAAAGGATCTGAATTATCAGCATATGGATTAATAAATCCGCCTGCATTCTTTGCTGTCTGCCAGTTGTAATTAAGATATGCACCATCATCAATAAAATTATGATAACAATCACCGCCGTCTAGTTCTCTGACATGAACGTCGTTATGTGCATGCGCCGGCACAGACAGATCCTGAAGAAGATGAGACATTCTGCCGAGTACTTCCCATACAACTGCATTAAAAACATTTTCCGGAGCAGTGATTTCCTGTCTAACTAAAGTTTGTCTTCCTAATAGATCATAAACATCTTCCAGCCATATTTTTTTTGTACGGAAAAAATTTATCAGTCCGCGTGTATGATAGCTGTATCTGTATACAAAACCTGAATGATGAAGATAATTTATGTATTCTCTCTCACCGGAATCTCCTGTCCATTCGAACCATTGTCCGTCTCTGAATTTATTTAACTTTGTATAAGCATTTGGGTAATGACCAATACTATTTAGATAAGTAAGAGTATTGTCGCCGTTCGTTCTGTCATCGGCATTCCAGAAATGAGTATTACTCACATACAAATTGCCTGGTCCTCTGACATCATATACAACATCTTCCTTATCTTCCCTGTATGCGCCAGTAGTTATTTTTGTTGTCTGCCATGCACGTGTACCCTCATCTGTCATATCGCCAATATGCTGATCGAATTTTGTATAATCAAAATTTGGATATTTATCTTTTAAAAGCTGAAGTGCCTGCATGCAGATATACATATGCACGTTTTCAGCATAAGGATTTTCTTTTGAAACTGTTTGGCTTTGCTCAGATGAATTTATTTTTTTTTCGGCTGTGGCTTGTGTAGTTTGAAAAGCCATAAAAAGGATTACAAATAAAACTAATAATGTATGCATAATAAATAATTTAATGGTTTATAAATCGTGTCTTAAAGATTGCGTTAATAAATTCTTTTGATAATAAATCCCTGTCAGTAAATAATGTAAGCCATTATTATTATGCCGTTCGTAGCGGATTGCGGATGTCTTGAGTTGAATTACTTAGATTTCGAACGATCTTTTAAAACAATTTCAAATTACAAATTTCAAATTATAAATAATTTTAAATTATCATTGAACATTGAAAATTTAAAATTGAACATTAATTAGGTGCTCTTATAAAATTCATATCAACCTCCTTTAATTTAAGTTTGAAAAATTCTCTATCATATTATCCTTTGAAAATCTAAGTGCAAATTATCTTCTTAAATTTGCATATACAAATTATTATAATTTTATCGATAAGTCAAATTGCAATTTTAGGTGATTGTGAAAATTTAAGATCGCTGTTACGGGTTGGATGAAGTTGTTTATAGAAATAAATGACAGCCAAAATTAAAAAAGTCAGTTGCCACAATTCCAGCAGCAATCTATAATTGCGGATTATTTTAATTTTCCTTTGAAAAAAGTTTGTATGTAATATACAGTAAACCTTTCTGACATTGAAAATCTATTGAACATGAATATTTAATATTTAATATTTAATATTTAATATTTAATATT
>DAORRV010000003.1:0-95289 GCA_035443185.1 Ignavibacteria bacterium
AGATCTGTATCTTTTTACATTTATTTCAGCAAGGTCATTTTCTTAATGTCTGTAAACTCACCTGCCTGGATTTTATAAAAATAAACCCCGCTGTTGAAATTTGTGAAATTCTGATCCACACTGTAATTTCCTGCGGCTTTAAACTCATTGAGCATTACAGCGACTTCCCTACCTGTAATATCATAGACCTTAATTGAAACAA
This sequence comes from Ignavibacteria bacterium, assembly GCA_035443185.1. GTDB lineage: Bacteria > Bacteroidota > Ignavibacteria > Tepidaquicellales > Tepidaquicellaceae > UBA2330. The sequence continues at coordinate 203 of DAORRV010000003.1, forward strand.
ATCCGCTTTTGGGAATTGAGAAATTTATTACAGTCGATGGATTAAATGGATTCGGATAATTTTGCTTTAGTGAATATTCAGCAGGAACTTCTGAGCCGAGTGAAGTAATGCCGACTGTCGTAGTCCATCTTGCTGATTCTACAAGTGGTGCTACTACATTTATCGTGACTGCCGAATCATTACCCGAACTGTCTGGACTTGTATATGAGCCCGACCCTGACCCTGTCCATCCTCTGAAATAATAAACTGTACCGCCGTTATTAATAATTCTTGAGCTAATTGCAAAAGTAGCGCTGGTTCCTGAATCATAAAAAACATTTCCACCAAAAGTAGTACCCTGTGTAGAGGTGGTTAAAAGTTTATACTGCACTTTATAAGATGCTGACAGATTCAGATTAGAACTTAAATTTATAGTCTGAGTAGTATCGCCGCCGTTTGACCAGTTTGTAAATACATATTGAGTAGAGCCGATAGTCCTCGGACTGACTGCAGTAACATTTACATTTGTTCCGTTTGGATAAATAAGCTCTTGTGTCTGATTATAAGTAGTTCCGTTCACAGTAAAGTTTGCAATGCCCGGTCTGTTAGTTCCGACTGTCAGCAGTGATGCATTTACCAGAAGAGTTGTAGTTCTTACATGAACAGGAGGTCCCTGCGAACCAATACCTCTTATATTAATTACATAACCTCCCGGAGTTACACTGCCTGAAGTAGCTGCGATCAGCGTTACTGAGTCAGGGAAAGTTGAAACAGAATCTTTACCATTTAAAAATGAAAAAGTAATATTTCCGGAAGCAGGAGGAGTTTCAAGAGATGCTGAAAATTTCACACCGCCAACGAAAGGACCGTTGACAGCTGGTACTTTCACGACTATTGAAGTATTGTCATTATTTCCGACATTAGCATAATTTTTATTTACAGTCATTGCATAATCCGGATAATAGCCTGTAAAACTTCCAAGCTGATTATTTCTTCCGTCCATCCATACTACATAAGAAGTATTTCCGATTGCCTGTATTCCAAAATAATCGCCGATATATTTTTCACCGCCGGGCTGATTTACACCCATGTTATTTGGATTGAAGAGAGCATTAGAGATCGGCTTATTAGCTGTAAATGTTGCGCCTCCGTCAGTTGACACTGTACCGTAAATTTTTGTCATAAGATTATTCGTTGGATCTTCTCGTGAATCATACCATGCAATATATAATCTACCGGTCTTACTGTCCACAGAGATTGCAGGCATCCACTGGTCCGTAGTTGTGTTGTCATCATTGACTCTTACAGGTGCTGACCATGTCACTCCGAAATCAGTAGATCTCACCATATTAATATCAGTCACATCTGCTGTACCAGGATTTCTGGCATATACAACATATACATATCCTCTTGATGCAGTATAGCTGTTATCTGCAGCCATTCTCGGGAACCCGTCCATTCTGATACAATCTTTAACAGTATTCCTTCCGGCACAGAAAACTCCGCCGGTAGGATAAGATGAAGCAACTGTTTGAGGTGAAAAATTCACACCACCATCAGTCGATCTGTTAACGATTGCAGCTCCGCCATTCAATGCAGCAAAGTAAACGCTTCCACCCTGAACATTTCCATTTGGTCCAACAGCAACGTAAGCTCCCTGACCACCTGAAAATGTCTGAGGTGCACTCCATGTTGCACCCTGATCGATGCTTCTTGTGAATCTCATTCCATTTGCACCGAATTGTCTCCAGCATGCATAAATATTATTTGAATAAGGACCGGCAGTCTGATCTGCAGCAATCCATTCTTTATCTGAAAGACCAACATTCGTTGCATAGACACTGTAAGTAGAAGTCCATGTGACACCTTTGTTTGTAGATTTTGAAATACAAACTCCATATGTTCCGCCATTCTGATAAAGCTGTGTATAGTAAGCATTTCCCAGACTGTCAAATGCCATTACAGGATCACCAATTACTGCATATCCGGGGAACGTTACATTTATTTTTATCCAGTTGTATCCATTCAGTGTATAATAAAAATTGTTAATGTTAAATGCGCAGATGCTGTTCAGTGGGTCTCTCGGATTAGTGGCAATATGCGGTTCACCAAAATCAACACCGAGGTTGAAATTGTCAAAACCGTTTACAGTTACAGGTGTACTTAAAGTCCCTGCTGGTGACATTGTCATATTCGGCGGCTGTATAGCAATCGAATTTGGCAGATCATTATTTGTTATCTGCGAAATGGAATTTTCTGTCAGACAGAAACTAAACATGACCAGAAGAAATAGTAATTGTTTCATTTATTGTTTATGATTTTTAAAAAAAATTTTTATAAAATAATTGTTAATGGCAGTAAAATCATCTTTATTTAAAATAATCTTCGATCCTGAAATAAATTACTTCTATTAATGAAAAAGTAATTGAATGCTTTAGTAATCAATTCGAATAGTTGCAAAGCCGTAGTCATCATTAAATTTCACATTCTGATAAATATTATCAATAGCTCTGTGTACATAATTGAATTCGATATAAAATTGTCTCAGGAATTCCCATGTAAAATTTGCAGTGATGATACTTCGGTTGATCCTGTTTCCTTTAAGAAACTCCGGATCTGAATATGAATAACCTGTGGCATTATTTCTGTTGCCGCCATAGTTTACTAATACCCTGCCGGCTGAATCAGTGACTATACCGTTTGCAGATCTCTGAAACTGATACATAAGATTCAAATTTATTCTGTTAGTAAAATCATAATTAAATCTGAATGCGATCTCATCTGAGTTTGGCTCAAGGTGATGTCCGAGCGGAAGGTCCCAGTTTGTATAAGTTGATTTATTTGAGACATGCGAATATACATAAGGCTCAAGTAAAGTATATTCAATTCTCATATCAAGATTTGGAAGTGTGAAAGCATTCGACCAAAGTCCTCCGAGCTGCCATGCGAATTTATTTGTGACCTGTGCATTATCTTTAAACAATGTGCTGAACTCAAGATCATCTACAAGAAATGAACCCTGAAATGCTAAATTCTTAACCGGCATCACAAAAGCATCAAGTCCGAGTATTGAATTATTTGCATTATTATCTCCGGTCTGTGAAGCTTTGCTGAGTTCGGCAGATGTGAGAAAACTGATTGGATTTAAAAAAGTAAAACTAAACGGAGAATTTGAAATGATCACACTTTCAAATAATCCCATTCTAAAATTATTTCCAAAAGAAACATCAAGTCTGTGCGTTGCAATATTTTTTGCGTCAAGCGGAGTACCGAGTGAATCCCCTCTTATGCTTCCATATAAAAAAGAATAAGTAACAGCTTTGTATGCAAGATCAAGTTTAAGAAAATCAAATGGAACAGTATTATGAGAAAGATATAATCTGTCAATAAATCCAAAACCCTGATAGACAGGATTTCTACCGGCAGTAAGAGCTAGCCAATTTCCGGCAGTCTGATATCTGAGATAACCGTCGAAGGTGTCAAAATTTCTTTGCTCATATTGAAACTTATACTGCGCATAAAATTTCGGATCTGTGTTTCTTGCAAAGGTAACATCTGATGAATCGCCCCATAATTTCTGTCCGTTTGAAGCTCTGAGATAATATGCGACTTTATCATACAAAGTACCTCTTACTCTGAAACCGAGTTCACCAAGTCCAATGGAATTTCTTCCGATAGAATCTCCTTTGGAACCTCTCCCTGACAATGATGCGAGTCCGTCAAGAAACAATGTAGCATTCGAATCTGAGTATGAGTATAAATATTTCTGATAATCATCTGACAAGAAATGATCAGTATTATTAAAAAAGGAAGTTGATTTTTTCAGCTCACCTGTAAGTTCATATTGAAATTCGACTTTGAAATCTGCGAGTATTTGTTTGTCTGTAGAAGAAATTTTATTTGTATTTGCAATAATGACTTTAAGAAAATCAGCAACAGCTCCTCTCGAGATTGGAATCACAGCCGGATTGTAACCTGTGATAACTTTCATGGTAAGCATTCTCTCGAGGTAATGATAAACGGGGCTGTTTACCTGCACATATTCTACCTGAGCATTTGCATTTTTTCCGAAGATCAGAATAAAAAAAGTAACAATGAGGAAAATTTTTTTCATAAAGAAAAAATTATTTATTAATGATATATATTACTAAATTTATTTTCAGAAAGAAAAGCGTCAGACAATACTGACATTGGTATGAATTTTTTCATCTGACATATATTCGGGGACAAGAAGTTTCAGATGATACTTAATGGTTTCGCTGCCGTTATCATATCTTTTTGTCAATAGAAGTTCAAGATTAGATTTGAAATTTTCGGGAATAAAATGACTGGCATTAGTTGCAATCAGAATCTTTTCGTGAATAGTTTTTTCATATATCTCGCCTGCAATAAACAGTTCTTCAAACAATTTCTCTCCTGGTCTGAGTCCGGTTTCGACTATTTTAATATCTTTGTCTACTTCATAACCGGAAAGTCTGATTATATCTTTTGCAAGGTCAATGATCTTTATTGGCTTACCCATATCGAGTACGAATATTTCTCCGCCATTTCCAATTACTGATGCCTGTAATACTAATTGCACAGCTTCGGGAATAGTCATAAAATATCTTTGAATATCCGGATCTGTAATTGTAACCGGTCCGCCTTCAGCGATCTGTCTTTTAAAAGTAAGAACAACACTGCCTCTGCTGCCAAGTACATTTCCAAATCTGACAGTAGAATAATTTTTCCTGTGCTCTCTTGCAGCGTTAAGAACTATCATTTCAGCGACACGTTTGCTGGCACCCATTATACTCGAAGGATTTACAGCTTTATCAGTGGATATGAAAACAAAGTGATTTACATTATGTTTTAAAGAAAGATCTATCAGGTTCTGAGTTCCTTTGACATTATTGCTGATAGCTTCACATGAGTTAGACTCCATCATTGGAACATGCTTATGAGCAGCAGCATGAAAAATCACATCGGGTTTAATTTCTTCAAAAAGTTTATCTAATCTGCTGTACGATCTGATATTGGCAATAACGGTTGTAATTTTTGTTAGTAATTGTTTTCCGTTGACAATAGAGATCCTTTTCATTAATTCATAATTGATATCAAAAATAGAATTTTCGCCCTGACCAAGGAGGATAATTTCAGATGGATTACATTTTATAATCTGTCTGCATAGTTCACTTCCAATAGATCCACCGGATCCTGTAACAAGTACTTTTTTACCTTTAAGAAAATCTTCAACTTTTTTAATATCAGTCTTTACAGGTTCTCTTCTGAGCAGGTCTTCGATCTGAACCTGTCTTATACTTTCTATTCTGATATTGTCATCGAGTAATTCATAGATACCGGGAATAGTTCTGGTCTGCACGCCTGTATTTCTGCAGATTGAAACTATATCTCTTATATCAGAGCCCAAAGCAGTTGGCATTGCAATGATAACTTTATTGATATCCATTTTGGTAATGACTTCAGGAATTGAATTCCTTGTACCCATCACCGGAATACCTCTGATCTTAAGATCTTTTTTCTCAATATCATCATCAACAAAAGCTACGGGATTCAATCCAAGCTGTGGATTTCTCTGCATTTCCTGTACAATGGAAGTACCGGATTTTCCTGAACCTACTACAAGTACACGTTCACCATGATATGAGATACTTCTTCTTTCATTAAGTCTTTCAAATAATCTGATACTGAATCTCGCACTGGCAACGAAAATAAATTTAAATATTCCGTCAAGGATTGGTAAAGACTGCGGTAATCTTTCAAAATTAAACCAGGAAAGATTAAAGAATAAAATAAAAATTACTGTCTCAGCTAAAATAGCAAAGAAAACGATATAAATTATTTTAGCTAATTCATCCACACTCGCACTGTTCCAGTATCTTTTGTACAGACCGAGTTTATAAAATATAAATAAGTTTGAAATTAAAAATATTAAAGTGGAGTAAGTAAGAGCATGCAGGTAATAAGTGAAGTCAATTTGCCCGTCAAGTCTTACAGCAAGAGCTAAAAATGGGCTAATTATAAGGAAAAGAATATCTAGGACAAGTAAATGCCTGTTCCGAAGTTTGAGGAGTTTATTATTTAAAAAGTTTTCTAACATAAATTAATTAAGTCTCTCCGTTCAAATAATCTCCTTGGGGAAATTTTCATAAGTTCAAATAAGAACAAACTTATCAGGGGTAACAATTTAGTTTTGATAATCAGTTGGACAAAGTTAATTAAATCATTTAACTGATTCAATTAATTTCTTTATATTATTTTGTAAATAATATAAAAATCATATTATTACAGCTTTCAGGGTTTTAATAATTATTCTGATATCTTTGAGAAGAGATCTGTCAGAAATATATTCAAGATTGATCTCTATTTTATCCGGCATAATCTCATTTGTATACAATCCTTCCGGATCATCAGAATCTGCAAGAAGTTCATTTTCATTTCGGTATTTAATAGAGGCAAGATCTGTAATGCCAGGTTTTACTTCGAGGACTTTCATCTGATCTTCATTGTAAAGTTCTACATATTTCCGTACTTCAGGTCTTGGTCCTACAAAACTCATTTCACCTTTCAATACATTGTAAAGCTGAGGAATTTCATCGAGTTTGTATTTCCGAAGATAGTAACCTGAAGAAGTTATGCGCGGATCTTTATTTCCAACAGTTAGCAATCCTGATATATCTGAATCAATTCTCATTGATCTGAATTTGAATAACCTAAAATCTTTATTTCCCTTTCCCACTCTTTTTTGGATATAAAATACAGGACCTTTTGAGTCTGCTTTTATTATTATAGTTATAAGAATTAAAAAAGGAGCAAGGAACACTAATCCGATTAATGAAAAAATAATATCAAATAATCTTTTAACCAATTATTTATTTACAACTGAATTGTAAGATTCAACAACAGCACTTATGATTTTTTCAACATTCTCATCAGTAAGCTGCGGATATACAGGCAGGGTTATTACTCTTGAATAATTGTCATAGCTTACTGGAAAATTTTTGATATCGAAATTTCTATCCTTAAATATTTTCAGCAAAGGCAACGGAATGAAATGAACATTTACTGCAACTTGCTTTATATTAATTTCATCTATAATTGAATCTCGCTGATCTTCTGAAATATTTTTTATTCTTAATAAATAAATATGATAAGAAGATTCTCTGCCTTCAGAATCTGAAGGAGGCAGTTCTGCCCAGTTAGTTTTCGAAAACGCTTCATTATATTTTCTGAAGATCTCTTTTCTTTTTAATAAAAGATCTGCCGTATATTTTCTTATTTGTGCAAGCCCTACAGCAGCGCAAAGATCGCTTAGATTAATTTTAAATCCAGGATATACAATATCATATTTCCAGTTGCCTCCGAGAGATTTTGTAAAAGCATCTTTTGTCTGCCCGTTCAGAGAAAGGAGTCTTAACCAGCTATACAAGTCAGTATTATCAAAAGGTATTGGCAAATTCAGACAGATTGCCCCGCCTTCAGCAGTCGTAACATTTTTCACAGCGTGAAATGAAAACACAGTTACATCACAAAGTGAACCACTTTCATTTCCTTTATAACATGCACCAATAGAATGAGCTGCATCTGACATTATTAAAATTCTTCCAAGCTTATTCTGTACTTCACCTTTTGCAGCAAATAATTTTTTTACTTCAGGTTCTGAGATTAACTTATTTATTGCTTCATAGTCACAGGGATATCCTCCAATATCAACAGGTACTATTGCTTTGGTTTTCTCATTAATTAATTTTTCCAATTTAGAAACATCGATACAGAAATTTTCATCACAGTCAGCCATAACCGGTGTCGCACCGAGATGCATAACAGCAAGTGCAGTCGCGCAATAAGTATAAGCCGGAATAATCACTTCGTCATCAGGACCTATACCATACCAGTGCAAAACCAGCATCATAGCAGAAGTAGCCGAATTTACACACAGTACATTTTCAACACCGGTAAGTTTTGCAACTTCTTTTTCGAGAGCTTTTACTTTTGGACCTGTAGTGATCCAACCTGAATTTAACGAATCAAGAACTTCATTAATTACATCCTCATCTATATAAGGAGGCGAAAACGGAATCATATATTTTTATTTTTTAATTTCATGTTTTTTAAATTCTGAATTAATATTAATAAGAATGGAATGCTGAAATAAACTCCAAACTCCACAGTATAGCTGTATCTCTCAAGTGACGATTCGACCATACTAACTAAAAGTGCTTTTGATAAAAAGATCATAAAGATTAGAAATGCAATAATTGCATCAGGGTCTGAAAATTTAGTTTTAAAAAGAATTATAATACTTAACATAAACATTGTGAAAAATCCGATATACCATACAATATTTCTTAAAAAGAAATTATAAAAACTCTCATAATATTCATAAACGGATTTCAATAATGTATTTTCAAAAACAGCTTCATTATTCTGGTCTTCAACAATATATTTTAATTCCTTTTGCTGAATAATCTCTTCTACAAGAAAGTCCTTAACCTGATCATTTACTGATCTGTCTGAAGATATCTGAAGCCATTTCTTTTTTTCAAGCTCTTTAACAAACATTTCACGGACTACGTTTTTATTGTAATTATATATTAACTGGTTAAAATATTTCATTTCAATGCCAAGGTTTTTAAAAAAATAAAAAAAGTTACAGGAAAAAAATTTCAGATATATAAAAGGATTTTTTTTAATCGCATCAACAGAAACAATTCTCATGTACGGCTGTACATCCATATACTTTTTTGTTGAATCATCCCCCATCAGATTTCCAGCAAAGTTCATCTGCCTGTGAAAGTTATCTTTAAAGACATTAAATAATTTTGTCAATCCGTTATAATTTCTGATATAAGATTTATCTTTCTTTGGAATTGAGTCGAGTGTCTGCTGAATTGCAGAATTCACAAACCCGGGATATTCATCTGATGTCTCCATAAAAAGAATTGTAACTCCTGATAAATTTGCTTCACCAAATGGAGTGATAGTAAACTTATTAAGGGTGATATAATTGTATGTGCAAAGAGAAATTATGATTACAGAAAAAGGAATTATTAATAAAACATATTTTATAAGACTATATCTGTTTATGATAAAATACAAAATAATCAATACCATGATCCCAACAAAGAATAAACCAGCCGGTCTGATTAGGATCAAAATTGCAACGGAAATTGAGAATAAAATCCAATACTTATTTTTATTTTCTTTTATAGAAATCATCATCAAAGCAGTACAAATAAGCAGCATGTTTGTAAAAATTCCTTCAGTAAGTAATGCAGATTCAAAAAGTAAAAAATATGAAGATGTCATATAAACAGTAAGAAAGCATGCAAATACGACTGTAAATTTTTTATAAATTTTATCAAATAAAAATACTATTATCACACCTGTAAAAAGAGAAAAAGCACTTTGCATAACTGAAACTGCAAAAATGCTTTTCGAGAAACTCCAGATCATTGTCAGGAAAAGAGGATAGCCGGGAGTCCTGATATCAAACAAAGGCATAACAGAATTCAAAATCGAAAGGGCTGCTGCAATATATGAGGCACTGTCATTTGATAAAATATCTACACGGTAATATAAAAGATAAGGAAGTCTTGTAATAAAAAAAAATACAAGAAAAATACCTGTACCTTTTAAAAATGAATTTCTGCCATTAAATAAGAAATTTCTTACTGAATTCATTTTAAACGGTTTTTAACATCGTCTGATACCATCAAATGTTTTAACTGAACAGAGATGAGACCCATTCCAAACATAAGTATAGAAAGGAGTATACTTCCAAGACCAAGATAAAAAGTAATTGGCATCCGGAATATTATTGAAAAAATAAAATTAACTCCTGCAAATGCAAGTAAAGCCAGACAAAATACAATGAATATTTTAATCGGATTATAAAAAAGAATTGCTTCAGTAATAAACTGCAAAGTTCGCATTGAATCTCGGAACAATTTTACTTTTGTTTTACCCTCTCTTTTTTTATAATCAATCGGAATATATTTTACATACATTGCATTCATCATGTATGCTAATGTAAGCGAAGTAGTAAAACTGAATGTATTGCATAATTTTGAAAAATAAGGTAATACTTTTGATTTAGAGAATACTCTCAGTCCGGAATTTATATCATCTATCTTTCTTCCCGCAGAAAATTCAACCAGCTTTTTCAGAATAAGTCTGAGTACTTTTTTCTTAAATGACTCATCATAATTTTCACCCTGCCTGGCACCTACGACCATATCAAAACCTTTATTATATTCACTGACTAAAACGGGTATCATCTCCAGAGGATATGTGCCGTCAGCATCTGTAATAACAATTATGTCGTTCGTCGCAGCTTCAATTCCGTCTTTAAGAGATTTACCATAACCGATATTATGAGGATGCCTGATAGTAACTGCACCGGCTTTTTCACTCATCTCAGCAGTCCTGTCAGTAGAGCCGTCATCGACTACTATAATCTCAATATCCCTGAGATTATTTAATTCGGCAACCTTCTTTATGTCAAAGACAGTCATTGCAATTACACTTCCTTCATTATATGCAGGTATCACCACAGAGATCATAATCTAAATTATTGTTTTTTAAAAATACTGATCAGAGAAATTCCGATCGGATTACTGACAGGTAAAAATTTCTTTGAGAATGGAACTATGTATTTATCAAACATTCCAATCTCACCTTCGGTATCGTTGATGTTTCCTGACTTTAAAGCTTTATATACTACCCAGTATCCTACAGCTCCGATTGGATTAAAATAATATTGTTTTATTAAATTTACATCAACAGGCAAACTTAGTGAATTCATCTTATCTTTTGTATATCTTTTAAAATGCCCGGCGGCCTTATCAAAATTTGAGTATAAAAAATTATGAGAAGGTACAAGATGAAACAAAACTCCGCCCGGTTTTAAGAGTGAAAGAAGTTTAGCAAAAAAATTTACATCATCCTCTACATGCTCCATTACATTCATACATAATATAAAATCAAACTCTCCATTTACTTCAATAAGGTCTATACATTCTATCCTGAGATTTCCCTTAAAATCTTTTTTGCTAATATGATCGATCGCAGGTGCAGAAATATCTATACAGTAAAGAGAATCGAATTTACTTTTCTCGGTAATGAGTTTTGTAAATGAACCGACACCACAACCGACTTCAAGCACATCACCATTTATATATTTTTCAAATTGTTCAAAAGTCCACTGATTATAATTAGTGGCTTTCTGCATTTGTTCGGCGGATGTAAATAGTTCTGACATTTATTCTTCTTCGATTTTTTTAACAAATACTGCAGGATTTCCCGCATATATACTAAATGGTTTTACTTCATTATTGACAACACTTCCAGCTCCAATGATCGAACCTTTACCGATCCGGACACCCTTCATTATAAAACAGTTTGCGCCGATCCAAACATCATCCTCTATCACTACAGCTTTTCTTCTGATCTTATCCCACCTCTTCAGTCTGTTCTTATATGGAACATTGTGAGAATTTGTATCCATTATCACAGTGTTTGCGCCGATCATGATCCGATTTCCGAGAGTAATACTTTCTTCACTAATGATAGAAGTTCCGTTAAGATAGACTTCATCACCGGTGACAATATTACCTGATTTAGATGTCCTCAGAAAAACACCACCGGCAATATTTCCTGAGTTATATCCGCATTTCGCAGAGATCAGCCTCATATTATTTCCCAGAGTAACAGATCCTTTGTTTTCAATTCTTGGCAATCCGAAAACTTTTATTCCATTTCCATATTTAACTCCGTTTAAGATCAATACTATTTTCATAAACGGTGAAGACAAAAAAGTAATGACCTTTGAAAAATGAAGGAAGCCGTCTTTCAGCAATTCAAAATAATTATCATTACCGGTGTCAAATTTCAGTTTCTCATTATATTTAAACAGGAAGCTCAATTATCAGATTAAATTTTTATTTTTTAACACCACTTCCGCTCCAACTAACACCTTTGTAAGCATTAATATTTACATCATCATATTCTTCGCTGTTAAACCAATCAGAGATTCTTTTTTTGCTGATAAAGTCAACCTGCGGAGCATTCAGTTTATCAAATACATTCAGAGTATTTCTTTCAAAAGACATTTTTCTAAAGTTGTCAAAATATTCATAAAAAGGTAGAAATTTCAAAGGCAATTTATATAGTGTATAAACAGGCATGTACAAAATCGCAGTTGTGAATTTCGAAAGTTTTAGAAGATTTTTTCTGTTCATATTTTTAAGGAAGATTTTTCGTGCAGGCTCTACTCCATATTTTACTAATGAATTACCTTCTTCTGAATATACCCAGACAATGGTTTTTCCACCTGGCTTTGTATGCTTTTTCATATTCTCAAAAGTTTTATCCGGATCATCAGTATGATGTACGACACCAATAGAAAAGACAATGTCGAATTTTTTTCCGAGATCCATTTTTGCAATATCAGCTTCTACAAAATCAATATTTTTAAAATCCTTATTTCTTTCTTTAGCAATATCAGTTGTATTAAGATCTACAGATGTAATATTTTTTGCAAACGGCGCAATAAAAGAAGTATGTTGTCCACCGCCACAGCCGCACTCAAGAATTTCTTTATCTTTAAAATCTTCAAGTGTATTCGGAAGAATCCAGTCTTTGAAAAGAAAGAGTTCATTGTCTTTCAGAAGAGTCCACTGTTCACTCCACTCTGACTGTTTATTTTGCATTTTAGTTAAACTTTCTGTCATATACATATTTATTAAAAGTCTTGAATTCATTATTTCCGTTACTTCCGATCCATTCACCCACCGGAGAATTGAATCCACTTTTCTTTTTATTAATTACAAATTCCGGAATTACATCTTTTAATGCTTTTTTCAAAATATATTTAAGCTGCATACCTTTCATTTTTTTATTAGAAGGAATAGACGACACATATTCCACCAGTTCGGGATCGAGGTAAGGGCTACGTGCTTCTATGCTGCTGTGCATCGTTGTCCTGTCAACTTTAACCAGAATGTCATCAGTCAGCCATGTCATTCCATCAACATATAAATTCCTGTCAAGTGTATCGAGTTCTTTACCAATATCATAATATTTTTTAAAAGTGTTGTAAGGATCAGTATCATAAACGAGATCTTTATATTCTTTCCCAAGAATTTCAATTCTTTCCTCAGGTGAAAAAAACTGTCTCCAAAGGTAATGAGCTTTTTCGGGAGAATGTAGTGCACCGTTTAAAAATTGCTTTTGCTTATACTGCCAGTTAAGTTTATTTTTATTTTTACTATTACTGTTTAGACCTATTATAAATCTTTTAATAGAATCAGGAATTGGTTTAGCAAAATTATAATATTTATCAGCTTTATAAGTAATGTATCCGGCAAAGATCTCGTCAGCACCGTCACCACTTAGAACAACAGTTACAAAATCTGAAGCTAATTTTGAAACTTCGATCATAGGAATGAGAGAATTATCAGCAAACGGTTCATCAAAAACATCTACAGCATTATTCAGAAAATCCAGTTCGTTTTTTATGTCACAGATAATTCCGTGATGCCTTGTTCCGATAAATTCTGCCGCTCTATCGGCATCAGGAAGTTCATTATAACTTTTTTGATTAAAGCCTACACTGAAAGTATGTAGTTCACCTTTATGAAATTTTTTCATTAAAGCTACAATAGAAGTTGAATCAATACCACCGCTAAGAAAAGCTCCAACAGGTACGTCACTGATCATCCTGCGTTTTACAGATTCTTCAAGGAGATATAAAATTTTACTACAGGTATCCTCATCGGAATCTTTATTTTTAATTCTGAATGAATCTGAATAATCCCAATACCTGAGTTTGGAAATTTTATTTCCCGAATCAGAAATTTTCATATAATGAGCAGCTTCTAATTTGAATATATTTTTATAAATCGTAAGCGGCGCAAGGATATATCCTATTGCAAGGTAACAATTCAGAGCTTCGTAAGACAACTCAGGCGAAAAAGTTTTATCTTCTTTGAATGCTTTAAGTTCAGAAGCGAAAGAGATATTTTTATTTTTGTCAAAATAATAATACAATGGTTTTTTTCCAAATCTGTCCCGTGCTAAGATCAACTCATTAAGTTTAGAATCCCAGATTGCAAGTGAGAACATTCCGTTAAACATACTGAAACAATCCGAACCGAATTTATCATAAGCGTAGATTATGACTTCAGTATCTGAGTTTGTTTTGAAAGAATAGCCATGTTGAATAAGGTCATTTTTTATTTCCATAAAATTATAGATTTCACCGTTATAAACAATATTAAATCTTTCATCCTTAGAAGACATGGGCTGATTGGCATTTGCAGACAGATCGATGATGGAAAGTCTTCTGTGTCCAAGTACAATATTTCCTAAAGATTTAACGCCTTGATTATCGGGTCCTCTGTGTTTTATGGAATTGCACATACGGGAAACGGCAGCTATAGTATCTTCGCTGACGCCTTTCCACTGAGATTTTCCGGCAATACCGCACATGTTTATAAGATAATTAGTAGGGTGATATATTTGTTATTGGGATGGAAGTAGAAACGGTTTTAACCGTTTCTATGAAAGCTGAATATTGAAACCGGTTAAACCAAATCAAGATACAAATAAAATATTTCGATGGTTTTGATATATTTTTCAAATGGGTTCGGTTTTGAATGTGGAAAACGGTTTTAACCGTTTCTGTGAAAAAAAATCCTGAAACCGGATAAACCAAATCTGATTATAAAATGTATTTTTCATAGTCTTCGATAGACTCATCGAAGATATACTTTTGTACTGAAAGAAACGGTTTAAACCGTTTCTCTAAAAAATAATTCTACTTATTAAAAAATCTATCTTCAAACCATTCATAATAACTTATCTTCATAATTAATCTAAAAAATCTCCGTCTTCATTAAACAAACGGTTAAAACCGTTTCTCCAATCCCACATTATTACTCATATCCATAATAATCCTTATACCACTTCACAAACTTCTCCAACCCCTCTTCTATCCTAACCTCCGGTACAAAATCTATATAATCCGAGAGATCCCTCGTATCTGCACTTGTGATTTTTACATCTCCGGGTTGCATGCCTAAAAATATTTTCTCAGCATTCCTTCCGAGTTTATTCTCTAAAATCTCTATGAACTTCAATAGATTTACAGGATGCTCTCCGCCGATATTAAACAATCTATATTCTGTATCTTCAGTTTTTTTTACTAGCCTCGAAATGGATTCAGTTACATCATCTATATATGTAAAATCTCTTTCCATATTTCCGTTATTGTACACTTCGATTGACTCACCTTTCATTATCTTTTCCGCAAATTTATAATATGCCATATCAGGTCTTCCCCATGGTCCATAAACTGTAAAAAATCTTAAACCTGTTACTGGAAATTTATAAAGGTGATGATAAGTATATGCCATTAATTCATTTGATTTTTTTGTAGCTGCATAAAGAGAAACGGGATAGTCTACATTATCTTTCACCGAAAAAGGGATCTTATCACTGTTTCCGTATACCGAACTCGATGATGCGTAGATCAGTTTTTTCACTTTAAATTCCTTACAGCATTCAAGAAGATTAAAAAATGCTACTATGTTACTTTGTATACTCACTTCAGGATTTGAAATTGAATACCTGACTCCCGGCTGTGCAGCTAAATTAACTGCAATATCAATCTTCTCTTCTTTAAATATTTTTCTAAGCTGTTCCTGATCTGTAAGATCCGTTTTTTTAAAATTGAAATTTTTATACTTTTCCAATAATTCAACTCTGCCTGTTTTAAGATCTGTATCATAATAAGAATTTATATTATCAATTCCCGTTACATCATATCCATCTCTGCATAACCTTTCAGAAGTATGATATCCAATAAAACCAGCTGCACCTGTAATAAGTATTCTCAATTTAAAATCTTTTATTTATATGAATTATTTTTTGCTAAATATTTTTTAAGGCGATTTCTCATTTTTATATATTGCGTCATTCCTGGATAAGTATAATTACGGGATTCTGAATTTCTATCAGGTAGTGTCTTTTGTTCCCCTGCTTCTAATTTCTTTAGAAAGTCTTCCACTTCAGGCAGACTGTCATAAATAGCTTTATGACCTATAAAAGAGTAATTGTGATTTTTCAAATCAATATCCCTTACCTTTCCACTTACATAGACTTCTCCTGCATCTATTTTGTCATTCATCTTTAAAAATGAATATGCAAGGTTATTGTAATCTCCATTATACAAAGTCCAGAATGGCGAGTATAATCCCTTATACTCCGGTGTCAATCCTTCATGCCAGAGATATACTCCGTGCTTGGCAATTCCTCTTATCTTCTTACCAAAAAAATCATTTACGCACATTGCAAAAATAATATCCGGCTTTACTTCATTCAGAAAATCCAGTACTTCTGTTTTATTTACATTATCTGAACTTATCTCTTTGAATTTCAGATCATCAAATTTTCTGCCGTTTGATTTCCAGTATGGTCTGATGATCCCTCTTTTCAAATAACCCAGATCTTTCACTGCTACTTTTTTCTTTACATAAAAAAAAAGTAATAGTTCATTAAGCACTTTAAAATATCCGTACTTCTTTGCTCTCTTCATTCCATAATCAAATCTGCCTCTCCATGTCTTTCTCCAAGTAGCAGAATCTGACCAGACTACACCCGCCAGTTCAGTGTGCTCTGAAAGCCAGTCAACTATCAATTCATCAAACTCATTCTTCGATCCTATAAATACACTTCTCATTTGTTAACTCTTTCCCAAATTATTAATTAATATATGAAACCAGTTTATCGGAAAATTTCTTGATTAAATCATTTCTGTCAAATTTTTCTTCAGCCGTTTTTCTGCAGTTTTCAGACATCTCATTTCTTAAACTCAATGAATCTCTTAGCTTAATAATATTTTCCTTAAGCTTATCAAAATCTCTGGGAGATGATACTAAGCCGATGTTATTGTCGGAAATTATAGCAGCACCTTCACCGGTTCCTGAAAATAATATAGGAACACCGGCTGCCATTGCTTCATATATCTTTGATGGTACTGCTCCATATATTTTGTTTACCAAAGGAATTATAGTACAATAATATTCAGTCAAAATTTCAGGTATCTCATTACTCTTAACACTTTTATGAACGACGATTCCCCTGTCCGGATTCTCTTTTAAAAAATCTAAAGTTGCCTTTCTGTCTGTACCTTCTCCATAAATATGGAATTCTGCCCCAAGTTCTTTAAAATTAATTTTACTTACAATTTCGAAAATGCCCTGTGCCACTCCTAATAATCCGGCATAAACAATTTTAATAATTTCTCCGCTTTGACAATATGATTTTGGCTTTTCAAATCTTTTTACATCTACTCCATTTCTGAATAGGTAAGTATTAAAATCACCGCTGTTATTTATATGTGATACTATTTCTTCTGATTGTCCTGTATTTATAAAAGCTTTTCCATATAAAAATTTTTCGAGTGACTCTAATTTCCTATAAATTTTCCCATTACCAATTGCACCAAGTTCTTTTGCAGACAATGGCCAGATGTCAGATACATTCATTATCATTTTTGCCCCTGAATATTTCGAAAGTAAGTAACCGCTGTATCCAAGTGTCAATGGAGGACTCTCAATGAATAGAAAATCCGGTTTGAATTTTTTTAATCTGAAACAGATGAATAATGATGACAATGAAAATGAAATCATCGAAATGATTCTTGGCAGCTTATTCTTTGAGTTTGATGCAAATAACCAGTATCTGTTTACGTCTATGGTATCTATTTTTTCTGAACAGCAGAATTTCCATCTGTATCCCGGGAAGATCTTTCCTTTTGGATAATTAGGCATTCCGGTAATTACCATTACTTCCCAGCCGTACTCCTTAAACTTTTTTGAAAGTTCATAAAGTCTGTTTTGAGGAGCACCGGTTTCTGGATAAAAATATTGAGTAAGTATTGCTAATTTCAATCCTGATTTACAAATGAATAAAACTGTTTCATCTTTCCTGCATTAGTTCTCTGTATTTTATCAACTCTCTTAAATTCAGCAATAAGACCCGGCTCTAAATACTCATCCATTTTTTTTCTGATCTGCTCTCTGTCTCTTTCACTTATGTCTTCATCCGAAACCATTTCAAAAACAAATTTATCCGGCTCAGTTTGCTTAATCACAAATTCTTTTAATGAATCAATCTTATTTAAAATACTTCTTGTAACAAAATAAAATGTAATACTTGATGAGATTTTCCCGCTGGGCAGTACGAGATCATCGTTGATTCCTCCAAGAAGATTCTTGATCCTGACTCTGTCTTTTCCAGGTTCTATGACTGCTCTGTCTCCTATTTCATATCTGATAAATGGCATTGCCTTATTATGAAGAGAAGTTAATACGATTCTACCTTCGCCGCCTTCAGTTAACTGCTTTCCGCTTTCATCTAAAATTTCTACAAAAACATTTTCCTCCGAAAGTTTCCAGTTACCTTCAATATCTTCAAATGCGATCAGATCAACTTCTGAGGTTCCGTATTCATTTACTACCGGTATTCCAAAAGCTTTTGAAATTTCGACTTTATCATCTGTAGAACAATTTTCCGATGTGCAGATACATACTTTTAAAGATGGGCAGATTAATTTTAGATTGATTTTATTTCTGTTTAAATATCTCGCAAATAAAAGAATCGAATTCGAATATCCATAGATGTAATCAAACTCTGTCTTCCTAAAAATTTCTATATAACTTTTTAATACTTCGTCAGAAAGATCAAACACCGGGAATCTCACTCTGTTAGACAAAAGATCTTTTGTCTTTTCTACATAATATTCTTTCTTCTCCAAAGGTATTCCATAAAATCTCGCCTGCTTCGAATTCAAATTTATTCCAAAACTATTATATCTGTTTTTGATCAATGCCCATGTCATTGCATGTGAATATTTATCTTTCGCATATCTGAATGGATGGCCGGATGAACCTGAAGTATAACCTGTGTATAAATCTTTTGAATTGAATGTATCTGATGTAAGCTTATCTATCGAGATTTGAAAATCACTTTTTTTTAATATTGGAATCTCTTCCCATTTTGCAGGCAATTTATTCTCAAGTTTATTTCTATAAAACTCATTATTCTTTAAATGATATTTTACTATCTCCCATTTCTTATCTGTCTGCCATTTTGAGAAATCTAATTCCGAAATAGAATTCAGATATTGTATTTCTTTTTCCGCTTTGCTTAATGGAAAACCCTTTAGCTTCAGACTTAATTCGAGAAATGACATTGTATTATTCGAAAGGATTTTTAATTCTTGACTAAAGAATCTATTACTTCAAACCATTTATATTTAACCTGATCCCAGTCAAATTCTTCAGCTTTTTTTCTTGCATTAGCCGAAATTTCAGAAGCGAATTTATTGTCTGAAATAAGATTCTCAATTTCAGAAACAAATTTTTCTTTATCATTTGCAGGTACTAGCACTCCGTCTTCCCTGTCTTTTATAAGGAATGGTATTCCTCCTACATTTGTAGAAATTACCGGCAAACCCAGAGCCATTGCCTCTATTACACTTACAGGATGATTATCAAAATTTGTTGTATTTATAAAAATATCATAATCTTCTGATATATCTGTCCATTCTTTTTTTGAAAGCTTTCCTGTTAAAATAAGTGATCCATTTAATTTGTTTTCGACAGATGCTTCTTCCACTTTTACAAGCGAACCATCCTTATCCGGACCTATCATGCAAAGTTTAGCTTCAGAATATTTTAATCTCAGATCTTTTAAAATTTCAATCGCAAGTAATGGATTGTATATCTCGTGAAACGATCTTACCCAAAGTATCTTCGGTCCTGTTGAGATTCGGTTCTTATATTTATAATTTTCAATTGGTATAAAATTCGGAATGTAAGTTACTTTGTACCCTGAATTTTCAAAATGCTCTTTAAGAAAAACAGAAGGTGAAATATTAATATATGAATTTTCAAAAACGAATTTACATTTCTCTGGAGTGCTCTTGAGCCTGTATGGATATCCACCGCCACGCAATATGGGTATGTATGGTATCTGAAATTTTTTACATAACTTAGCAAGAATGTATGTGTACCAGAAAGCTCTTACACTATATGAATCTATTAATACAAGTTTAATTGACTTACGGTTTTTATAAACTGCTTTGATCATATCAAGCATTCTTAATACCTGATTTTTTTTATCCGAAACTGATATCAGGTCATAACTTTCAGAAAGTTTTGGTGTCAGTGTTTCGATAAATGTTGGTGTATATCCGAATTTCGAAAGAATATTACCAGCATAGAGTATCAACTTCTTTTCCTGAAGATATAAATAAACCCTAATCCGTAAATAAATCCGGGAGCTGCGAGTCTCATAGCAGCATGACCTAAAGTAATAAAAACAAATACCGTACATAGTATAAGCATTATCTTTTCGTCACCTGATTTCAGTTTAAAAAATGTACTAACAGGAAATAATACCATTATTAAAATTGCTATGATCCCAAAGAGCCCGTGCTCCGCAAGTAATCTCGAATATTCAATATGTGCTGCAGCAAACACCCCACTGATCTCAGCTCTTTTTTCTGATGCCATACCGGGTCCTACACCCGTCAGGACATTATCCTGAAATACCTCTATATCTTCCTCAAATATCTCCAAGCGTCCGCTGAACATATTACTTTTTTCCTTATCATACATAGATTCGCCTTTAAATCTCATTTCAAGCAAACCTCCGCTTACTTCATTTACATAATAAAATCCTACTACTGATACTACAAAAAGTGCCATAAAAATATATACAACCCTGTTCATTTTATCCTGAAAAGATGCATCTGTTACTGACATGATCACAACACATAAAAATATTGCAACAATCGGTGCAAGCATTCCACCTCTTGAAAACGTTGCAAGACCTCTGATTAAAAATGCCAGCAGTAAAATTATATTAAGATTCTTAACTCTGAATAACCTAATATTTAAAAAATAAGCTGCAGCTATAATAAGAATACCGAGTCCAAACATAGTCGAAACCTGATTTGGTCCAAATCCTCCACTTGCCTGAAAATTCGACTCTGTTGTAAAATCTACATCTTCCAAAGATCCGGATCTGAAATAAACGAATATAGACATCGCTATAATTGGATAAAGCATTGCCAGGAAAGTCTTTCTGAGCTGCTGTATTGGAATTTTCCGTCTGTAAAAATAAATTCCTGCTATACCAAGTGTTACCGGTCCTGAAATGTTAAATGAAACCATTTGTCTTGACATATCAAAAGTCGGATAGTCAACAAAAAATATTGACGGTACCATTAGCAAAATAAATGCAATAAATGAAACCGGTAATTTTCTATTTCTTTTTCCTACAAGAATTCCAAGTACTAAAAATACGATCGTAGCATACTTGCCGAATTCATATCCAAATCCTCCCGAATTCATTCGCAATAGAACTTCAATCCCTACTACATATGCAGCATATATGTGCGCAGCGCCGTCCATATTCTTATTCTTAAATATTGCATATACACCTGCTAATAAAATAATGATAGAATATACTACGCTCAGCTTTGAATTAAACAGCATCACCATTGCAATGGCAACGTTTAATCCTGCATATATTTCCGCGCTAAATGGAGAATTTTTCACAGTATCAAATTAGAATTTATTTTCTTGAAAATAAATATTCATTTTAATGATATTACTGTTTAATTATTTAAAATTTTGTCTTTCAAATTTTTCATATAGTCTTCGTATGTAAACAATGGTGCCAGTTCCGTGCATTGCCTCGATTTTAATTTTATTAATTCAACATTACTAAGTGCCAGATCAATCGCATCTGCCAGATGTTCAGCATTCAGACTTTTCAAAAGGAATCCGTTTGAATCATTGAAATATTCTTTTACTGCTGATACATCAGAAATAATAGGCACACATCCGTAAGCTGCTGCTTCTGAGATTACTTTTGGAAATCCTTCTGACTCACTGGGCAATACAATGATGTGACTTCTTTCATAAATTTTCTCAAGCTCTTTCCTGCTTATGAATCCTGTAAATGTTGTCTTGATCTTTAATTTACTAGCTGCAATCTCAAACATTTCCTTATCATGCCCGCCACCTGTAAAAATAAATTCTTCTATCTTATCTTTAAATCTCATAAGTTCAAGAGCTTCAATTATTAACTTTACACCTTTATTCTTTGAAAGTGATCCTGAAAAACACAGTATCTTTTTATCATCAAAATTTTTATTCGAAGAAATTATTTTTGCTCTGCTTAACTCTTCATTATCAAGACAAGGGTTTCTGAAATCAAGTATGTTCTCTGGCTCATCTTTCCACTTACCGTTAACAGTTACTTTTGATCTCTGAAAATTATTCTTCAGCCACCATCTCTGTATTCTATAAGAAAGGGGTGGATTTTTCTGTCCCCAGTTGCCTGCATATTTTACCCAGCGTTTTGGCTTACTCATCAAACTCAGATATGGCAGCACATAAAGTCCCATAGAAGTTGGAGCTCTGAATTGTGCCCATTCCACTTTTTTCAATACCTCTCTGATTATCTTCAAATTATGAAAAGACGTTGTCAATATTGAAAACTTTTCTGAAAATTTTTCTCCACCGTATTGTTTGATTGGAATGTATTGTACTTTATCTTCATCATATCTCATCGAACTACCAGGAGCTTGTTCATTATGCATTGGCGCAATGTGGTAGATCCTGTCAAAAATTTTTGAAAGGTGATTGATTTCCCTTACTGTCGGTCCCCATCCAACGATCTTGCCGTCTTTATTGTAATGAGGTGTATGTGAAATAATTGCTAACTTCATTTATTTTTTTCCCATAAACTTAAACTATAAAGCATAAGTATTCTTTGATATATACCCGCTCTGCTGATTTCATTTTCTGCTCCGTACTTCAAAGATTTGAACAGGAATTCTACATACTCCTTTTTTATATAATTCAAAACTATATTTCCTTTAAATAATAGTTCTTCTTTTATTATTTCAAATTCTTCACTACTAAGAGCTTTGTCCAATGGGATCATGAATCCCTTCTTTGGAATTTTACTTGTCTCAGCAGGATAAATTTTTCCGTGAATATCTCTGAGTATTTTTTTTGTTTCTCTCAAACTTGATTTCTGTGAGAATGGAATTCCTAATGCAAATTCTGTCAGATCTTCATCAAGCATCGGCACTCTGTATTCAACACTGTTAAGCATTGACATCATGTCTGTCTTTCTTAAATAATCACTGAGCATTTGTTTTCTGAAATAATCAAATACAACTTTACTTGTAAATTTATCCGGAAGCTTCTCAGCAAATACTGAATTGTAAAGAGTTAATCCGTCATTTGTATCAAACAGAAACGGACTTCCATTTTCAAATTCAGTCTTTCTTGGAAACCATGAATGCCAGTCATAAAAAAGTTCATGCGGCTTGTCATCAAATAAATCTCTCATTCTCTTAAATAATCTTGCATTGGATCCGGACGAAAACTTATTTGCAATTTTCACAGATGCTGTTCCCGATGCTTTCATAAATCCGTTACTAACTATCTTTTCTACAAACGTAAGCCAGGTCTGAGACGGATATCCGTTGTACAATTCATCACCGCCGTCACCGCCGATTAAAACTTTTGTATATTTCCCTGCTGCCTTTGTCAGATAAAAAACATTAACTGCTGATGAGTCCGCATACGGCTGATCAAAATCATTCAAAATAAAATTCAATGTTTCAAGATCAAGTCCAGATTCCACTTCTACTGATTCATGTTTTCCCAAAAGAGTTTTCACATACTTCAGTGCTATATCTTCTTCGTTATATTCCTCATCATCAAACTTTACTGTCAGCCCTTTTATATTACTGTTACTTTGATTTGCAAATGCATAAATGAGAGAAGAATCTATACCGCCGCTCAGTGCTACTGCCACTTCTACATCAGCTACTAAATTTCTTTCTACTGCAGTTCTTAATTTCGATTCAGTAAGTTCAGTATTTTCTTTAATGCTTAAATTGTTTTCAGATTCGAATTCATAATTCCATATCACTTTTTCCGTAATCTCATTTTCAGAAATCTCAATCACATATCCGGGTTGAAGACATTTAATCTCATTATATATAGTATATGGCTCAGGGCAATATCCAAGATTCAGAAAACATTTTACGACATTTTCATTTATACTAACTTTATCTTTTACCGTAGGAAGTAGTGCTTTGATCTCACTTCCAAATATGTTGATATTTTTTTCTGAAAAATAATACAATGGTTTTACTCCTGATGGATCTCTGCACAAAATAACTTTCTGCTTATCTCTGTTATCAAGTATTGCAAATGAATAAATCCCTCTGAGCTTTTTAAAATAATCTGTTCCCTCTTTTATATATCCTTCCATTACAACTTCAGAATCTGAACGAGTTTTAAATCTCGTACCTTCAAGTTCTTTTTTTAATACTGAATAATTATAGATCTCACCATTATATATAATATGTACATCCGAATTGCACGAACTCATAGGCATATCAGCTTCTTTCGAAAGATCTATTATACTGAGTCTGTTATGTCCAAGCCAGCAATTAACTGAAGTCAGCTCATGACTTCCGTCAGGTCCTCTGTGTGAAATTGCTTTCAAACCTTTCCGAAGTGCTGGTATATACTGTTCAAAAGTTCTGTTAAAAAAGATTGCTCCTAAAAAACCGCACATTCAAAATCAATTAATGTTATCGATCGCATTTAAATATTTTTTTATAATGACTGTCCAGTGATGTTCTTCTGCCCATTCTTTTGCACCCCGTGAAAAGCTTTCGTAATTATTACAGATAGTATCTATCGCTTTTCTGATCTGTTCTTTATTTTTGGGGTCAACTAAAATTCCGCTTACCCCGTCTTTTATTGAATCTTCTAAACCGCTGTTAAATGATCCAATTGCCGGCAGACCAAAATGATTAGCTTCGATTACTGCAATTCCAAATCCCTCAAAGTCTCCGCTGGATTGTGTTTCACTTAAGAGAATAAAAATATCCGAATCATTTAATAATTCATACATTTTTTCATTAGATATCTGCCCTGCTTTATTAATTGAACCTTTGATTTTTTCATCAGCAAAATATTTATCACATAAAGATGTGTCAGCATTTCTGCCGACAATTGTATAAGTGGTTCCTGGATGATCTTCAATGATCTCAGGTAAAGATTCTAATACATTATGATGACCTTTCCGCGGCCAGATTGTCCCGACACTTATTAATTTTACTGCTCCTGTAATCTTGTCTCTCTTATCTTTCAAAAATTCTATGTGAGCAGACATATCCATATCAAAACCATTTGGTATTACTTTAATTTTCTTTTTATCTATTTTCTCATCAATTTTAGATCCGGAAAAACGAGATACCGGTATTATAAGATCAGACATTTCCAATGCTCTGTTCACCAATGTTTTTTCAAATTTATTTTCCGCATTAATATCTCCGCCGTGAGCAATTGAAATAAATTTCGTATTCCCTTTCAATCCTTTAAGCAAAAGCATTGCCATTAATGATGACCTTCCTGAAAAAATTATGTGAGAAAATTTTTCATCCCTGATCGTTTTTTTTATCAAAGATATTCTTTCTCTGTAAGTCTTCAGCCTGTTGCTATATCTTTCAAACCTTTTAATTTTAAAATTCTGATACTTGTCAAATTCATTTTTTTCATACTCATTTGCAAAATCAGATACAGCCAAGACTGTAACAGGTATTTCATTTATAGATAAATATTTTGCAAGATTGTATGAATGATTTCCAATTCCACCTGGACCCGGAGGAAATTCCGTAGTGAGCATCAGATAATTTTTAAAGCCACTCAATCTTGTCACCTTCCTTTAACATTTCCGATGAACGCTTCCATGATATACCAAGCTGTATCAATAATACCGGCAGTATAAATATAGCTGCCAGTGCACCCAGCGGATACAGATATTTTTTTCCTTTCCATTTATAAGGAATAAGTGAAGGAAGCAAACCAATGATCATTGCATTTGATACAAAATCCGATGGATAATATTTTCTGTAAAGATATAAAACACTAGGTACAGGTCTCGGTGAAAAAAAATTTTTCGGACGAAAAGCATCCCAGGAACCCATTTGTCTTAATCCTCCTGAGCTTACTTTGAGATGAATTCTTTTTGCAAACGGATGTGAAATACTTTTAAATCCTGCAAGATATGCACGCAGACCAAACTCTCCATCACCCATTCTCATTTTGTCAAACTGTCTGTCAAACATTCCTGTCTTTTCAAATACTTCTCTTTTCACCATTGCATTTCCGGAATCAAACTGATCAGCCCACCTAAAGAAACTGTAGTTTTCAGGAATTGCATCACCAACTGTAGAAAGAGAAACACCTGCAGATATATCAGCTTTAAAATAATCTAATCCTTTCAGATGCTCACTGATCCAGTCTTTATCAACTCTAGAGTCATCATCAAAAAATAAAAAATAATCTCCTTTGCATTTTCTTGCGGCTTCATTCCTTGCCAGCCACTGACCTTTTCCATCCTGAAAAATTATTTTTAGATTTAAATTAAATTTATCATAAAATTCTATATTCGGTACATCTGTCTGATCTGCAATTATTACTTCAAAATTATTATAATCCTGTTTTTCAAGATCTTCTAATACATCTTTCAAATACTTATATCTATTGAGTGTCGGAATGATTACCGATACTTTAGGATTATTTTTAAGAATTTCCGATTCAAAACTTTTATAACCTTCGTACTCTAAATGAGGATTGATAAGTTCAGTCCTCTCAATATCTCGCGTACTTATAAATGCACCAATCTCTTTAAATGGATTATTAAAACTTAACAGGTTTTTTATCAGATAATAATATACCCTGTGCCATTTGTAATATTTTCTGATAAATATATATTCATCTTTTACAGAAATATTTTCCTTATGCTGGATCTTATCTAAAGGAATATTTTTTGCTGTCAGCATTATACCTCTGTTCCATGCCTGAAATCCGGCATCCAGATCTATTGCAGTTTTCGTTTCAAATCTGCTGTCAGGAAATATTATTCTCTCAAACTCATCCGGAAATTTCATCACATCAGAATTGAAACAGCATATTGAATAAGATAAACTATCCACCGGTATCAGATTAAAATACCATCCCGGGTTTAGATACTCTATAATTTTAAAATTTCTATATGCTTTCAAACTATTTGCTGAACTTTAATTTCAAAAACTTTATAACTTAATATTTGTAAATAAATTTGAAACATCCTGATAAGTAAAAATCACTGTAAATATTTTTTTCTTTTTCAATATTTATTTTCAGTTACGGGATTATATTTGCGAATAAAATTTGATACAGTTTGAATTTCAAGTCCATCATCTTCTCTAAATGAAACTGCCTTATCAATAAATCTGTCAAAGTGATCACGGCTTTCATTCTTATCTTTACTAAGATTAGCTGGATGACCGCATATCACTGCTGTTTCATTTCGATTAACTGCTTCTTTTATAAAATCAATTGCCGTCTTATCAAAACCTGTATAATGCTCTGGTACACATACTATGTTTTCATGAATTTCCCATTTTGGAAAACTCATGATCTCTTCATCAGAATTTCCCCAGATTTTTTCCCGGAAAGTTTTATACTTTGTCAAAACCTTGCACCATTTATAATCTAAACTATCCATCTGTTTTAATACAAATCCAATATCGCTGCCTTTATGAAAAGGATATAACCCTCTGTCTTCAAAATTAAAATATTTTTTTTTTATCCAGCTCATTGGTCTGTTGTGTGGAAAAACAAATCCTGTAACTTTATCTTCAATTCCCAGACAAGTCTCTAATGATTTCTTGCTGCGTTCAAGTGAACTATGGATCTGCTTCTCTGTAAGATTTGGAAACCATTCATTCCGCCATGACAAAGAAGCAATCTCATGTCCTTTAGCAGAAAGCTTACTTATTATATCCGGAATATTAAAAGGGAAAACTCCCTGTATAGCTGCAAATCCAAGACATGCAAAAGTCATTTGAATATTTTCAGATTCAGCACAGGTTATTATATAATCTACATTTTCTATCTCTTGATAAATAGGATCGTAACTAAAATTATCAGGTGAATTTGAATTGATCTTGCCCAGTGCAGATTCGAATTCCCAGATGATCAGCAGCTTTCCGGGCATCAGTCTGGAATTTCTTTTCTTATATTATTACCATTCGAAAGAGAGATCGCAATCACTGGGAATAAAATGTAAGGAAAATTATACCGTGATCTTGTTTCTGTGACCGGCATAAGAATCATTGTATAAACCAAATATGACCAAAGTATATAAACCGATAATGAACCTAAGTTTTTATTTTTCCATAAATAAAATATCGAATAAAAGAGTATCATCCAGATCAGAAAATTTTCAATGGACTGAAACAACCCTTCCATGAATGGATCACCTTCATACTCTGTAAATTGAAAAAAATAACTAATAGTCCAGTCCTGCCTGCCCGAATATTTCATCATTTTAAAAGGCATACTCTTTATTATTACATCAGGATTTTCTTTAACAAAATCAAAAGTTTCTTTTTTCAAAGCTTCATCAAACTCAACTTCACTGAGCTTACTATATTTTTTTAAAACTGAATCTGGCACTCCATTGTAATCACCAACTTTCTTAGGGTCTTTAGTCATGTTAGTACTGTAAAGTCCAAGCCCTGTAGTTGGCATCAGTCTTATCGTTCCGTATGTCATATAATTTCTGATGATCCATGGGGAATAAAGCAAAAGGAATCCGGCAAATACAATTGCATATTTTCCAAGAGCAAATGAAAGTTTTTTATCCTTATAAAATTCTATAAAGAAAGGTATAAGTAAAAAGATCATAATAAAATTAAATCGTACATACATCTCAGCAGCAAGCAATGCACCAATGATCAACAGCTGATATGTCTTTCCATTAAAATTTTTAAGTATAATAAAAAGTATTATGAGGAAGAAAAAAAATGAAAGCTGTGTATTGGAATTCGAAGCCATGAAAAGCATGTTCGGTGAAATGCTTAGATAAGCAAAAGCAAGTATCGATGCGATGTTATTCAGATTTCTGAATAAATAGTACCCTCCAACCAGTACACCAAATGAAAACAGTATCATTATAATTGAAAATGTAATCGGTGCATTATAAATTTTTAATCCGGCAGCAAACATCATCGGAAGTCCGGGTTGTCTGAAATTTCTTAATTCTACTCCGGCAAAATCATAGAACTCACCTTCTTCCAATATCCTAATTCCAAGCTTCTCATGCTTTTCATAATCACTGTCCTGAACAGGTCTGTTAATCATATCATGTCCGGCAAACAAAATTCTCAATGCAATCCCAGTGTATAAAATTATCCGGAATAATTTCAACTTTCTTTTTTCAAAAACCTGTGTACTTCTTTTAAATAATTTTCTAACGAGAATTAATGATAAAACTATAAGGACTGACTCAATGATATAATCGATCTCACGGTACTTTATAGACATAAACATCCTGTTTGCAATGCCTGATAAAATAAGCAATGCAAGTAAGATTATATTTCCTATCCTTCCTGTTGAATTATATATTCTAAATAATTTATCCATCCAATTCTCTACTTCTCTTCAAAAAATTTAGAAATATAATAAGTCACATACTCAAGATCTTCGTCAGATAATTCATAATACATAGGCAGTCTCAATAGACAGTCCGTATACCTGTCAGAATTTTCCATTTTTATCTGATCACATTTTTCTTTATAATAAGGACTTTCATTTAACGAAAGATAATGAAAAACCGCATAGATACCTTTTTCTTTTAAATAAGAAATCAGCCGGCTTCTCTCTTCAATATCCCTGCATTCTATAAAAAACATGTGAGCATTATTGGTAGCATATTCAGGAATAATTGAATATTTGAAAAATCCTTTTTCTTTTAATGGCATCAGTTTTTGGAAATAATAATCCCAGATGTATTTTCTTTTTTTCTGAATGTCATCAAGATTTTCAAGCTGAGCATAAAGAAATGCTGCAAGTATATCTGAAGGTAAAAATGAAGATCCGATATCAACCCATCCGTACTTATCCACTTCCCCTCTGAAAAATGCTGACCTGTTAGTTCCCTTTTCTCTGATTATTTCTGAACGCTCAAAAAATCTTTCATCATTTATTACAAGCATACCGCCTTCACCGCAAACTACATTCTTAGTTTCGTGAAATGAAAACGCTGCGAGATGTCCGATAGAACCAAGCGGTTTACCCTTATAATAAGAGTCTATAGAATGTGCTGCATCTTCTATAATAAAAAAATTATGTTTGTCAGAAAGTTCTATCAATGGATCCATATCAACTGCTATTCCTGCATAATGTACAACTATAACTGCTTTGGTTTTAGAAGTTATTAGTTTTTTAATTTCTTTCACATCTATGTTTGGTGTCTCTGCTTCACTGTCACAAAATTTTATTTTAGCACCTCTCAATACAAACGCGTTTGCAGATGATACAAAAGTATATGCCGGCACAATAATTTCATCACCCTCTTTTGTGTCAATCAATATAGCTGCCATCTCAAGTGCATCAGTACATGAAGTCGTTAAAAGTACTTTCTTAAATCCAAACCTGTTTTCAAAATACTCATGACATTTTTTTGTAAAAAGACCATCTCCTGAAATTTTCCTTGATCTGACTGAATCCAATATATACTCTGTCTCTTTACCCGTAAGGTATGGTTTATTAAATCCTATATGTCTTCTTTCTTTATCCAATAAATTTTTATAAAATTAAATTGATATTATTCATCGAGTACTGCAAGTCCAGCACCTGTCTTCCCAAAACTATTTCCATTATAAAGCATATATCTGCTTCCATTAAAATCATATATAAATGAATATTCTATCATTTCAGAATCCCATCCATTTTCAGATACATCAAGTTCTATACATTCATCCATTCTTTCCCAGTTCATACCGTCTGAAGATTCCGCATATCCGATTCTATAAGATTTTATATCTTCGGATTCCCGGTAAGAATACCACATCTTATATGTATCATCTTCTTTCAATACAAATGGTCTTGCGATAGCATATTCAAAATCATTTTTAAAATCTATACATACATGACCTTCTCTTTTCCAATCTATTCCGTTTTTTGATTCTGCATATCTGATATTATAAAAATGTTTCAGAGTTCCTTTTTCCTCTGTCCATTTTATCAAAGAGACATACCACATCTTCCATTTCCCATCATCGATCATCACATATGGAGCGAAGGTCGAATAAGGATCAACGTCATTTGAAAAAAGAACAGCAGGACCTCTCGACAATTTTTCAAATTTCTCACCTCCGTCCTCACTTACCGCAATTCCGTTAAAAGAAAAGAATGGGACATTTTTTCCTAAAGTCCAACCGTTATAATACAAATACTTTTTATTTTCAAATGTCACACAGGATGTCGGCATGATACCCGCATCATCAAATGCTCCAAGCTGACCAAGTTTCAATACCGGATCTCTACTTATTTCAATTATTTTAAAAGGATCATTCAGATCGATCTTTATATATGCACCTTGTGATCTGCCTTTTTCATCTCTTGCTGAAAAATAGATACGGGCTTTTCCATTTTCAATCTTATCTAATACAGGCATCATTGCATGAGTCTGCATCCACTCAATTGTCCTATCCGGCATAAAGATCATTCCCAGTTTTTTCCAGTTCTGTTTTTTCAAATAAAATTTATTATCTAATTATTAATGTAAAACTCAAATTCGTCACATAAATTTTAAGAAATTTTTCAGTGAATTTATCAGACAGAAAATCTAAAGTTTTAAAAGCACCTTTCAGAATAATTCAAAAGTAATTCCACCTTTAAAAAGGGGAGCAAAGTGAGTTGTTGCCGGATGAAAAATGATTCAATGAATTTCAAAGAATCTTGTTGAAGTAAAAGAGTCAATTTAAATTCTAATTATTTCCTTATTAAAAATTACGATATCTTTATCTCATCACTTTTTTTCTCAAACAACACTGATCTTGCAGGAAGATATACACCTTTCTCTTCAGTGTCTTTCATAATTATTGCACCCGCTGCTATCAGTGTTTCAGGAGCTATTGTGATATCGTCACGTATAGTTGCATTTACTCCTATAAAACAATTTCTCTTTATTGTTACAAATCCTGAAACTACAACATGCGATGTTATAAAATTATGATCTTCAATTGTTACATCATGTCCAATATGATTGCCGCTCCATAACACTACATTGTTTCCTATTTTTACAAATGGTTGTATGGTATTATCTTCAAGTATAAAACAATTGTCACCTGTTGGAAACTGTGTTAAAAATGAACATCGGGTACTTATATAATTTGCCATTCGGTATCCCTTTTCTTTACACTTATTATAAAGATCTTCCCTGATCTTATTCATGTTAGTATAACCCACTGCAACAAATGCTTCATATTCTGTAGGTGGATATTCTTTTTCCAAATCTTCAAATGCAGTTACCGGAAGTCTTTCAAATTCAGATTCGGTTATATATTTTTTGTCAACTGAAAATGCAATTGGCTCATAATCCGAATCAATATCAAAAAAATATTTTGCAAGCCTGGCATTTGATGTGTTGCCGATAATAATCAATTTTTTATTTTTCATTTTTCATTTTTCATTTTTCATTTTATTAAAAGTTTTCATAAAATTTTTCACTTTTCACTTTTCACTTTTATTAAATGTTTTCATAAAATTTTTCGCATCAGGACCTTCATTAAAGATCAGATCTATAATACTGACCGCATGTGTAAACTCTCCATGAAGTTGCCTGTACTCAGGATATCCGCTATAATCAAAATAGTGTATTTTAATATTTTCATTTTCAAATTTACTTTCATCCATGTATGCTTTTGCTGCTGGTCCTGAATAATAATCTGTAGCGTTGAGTTTTTTACAAATATCTACAAGTCTTTCTGACTTTTCTTCAAGCAGTTCAAATTCATCCGACTGCCTGATCTTAGTTTCAATGCCGAGAAGTTTACAAATAGCTTTTGTAAAAGTAGTATTCACATCACTTATCAGAACATATTCCTTTCCCATATATAACTCCTGAAAAAAATCCTTATACTCTTTGAAATATTCAGCCTTCGAATAATTATGAGTGATCGTGTCCCAGTGATTTTTAGCCCAGCCCGGATCACTGATCGTTGTATCTTTAATTTTTTGAAAATATTTTCCTTTTACTTCGACAGGCACAGTAAGCCACTTTACTCCATCCTTTGTCTTTATCTGATTTCTGTTTCTCCAGTCCCTTCTCGTAAATTGCATGTCATCATAAAACACAAATTCATCTGCAAGATTTACTGAATCAAAAAATCCTTTCCAGGGAATATAATTTGATTGTGTGATTACAACTTTTTTCAAAACTATATTATAAATTTATTTTCTTATCAATTATATAAAGAGGTCTTCCCTTGGTCTGCTCAAATATTTTCCCAATGTATATTCCTGTTATTCCTATGCTCATTAAAATCAGACCGGTAGAAAAAAGTACTGCCACTATCAAACTTGGCCAGCCTGCCTGAAAACTTTTCATGAAATAAGTTATTACTATGTATATTCCAATGAGCAAAGTTACAAATGAGATCAATAATCCGCCATAGATAGACAGCCTCAGAAGTTTATCTGAATGTGATGTCCAGCCCTGAACTGCTGTGAAAAATAATTTTGATAATGTATAAGATGAATTGCCTTCAAACCTTTCTTTATGCTCGACTGATAAATATGTTGATTTAAAACCAACCCATTTAAGAAGTTGAATATATAATCTGTCCTGATCTTTTAGTTTGACGAATTCATCTTTTACCCTTTTACTAATCAAAGTCATCGATCCTACTTGCAGATCAAAATTCTTATCTGCAAATAATCTGAATAATGAATTATAAATTTTTGCCGTTACTTTTTTAAAGAATGAATGTTTCCTTCCAATTCGTTTTGTAAAAACTACCTCATATCCTTCATCAAATTTTTTAAGTAATTCTTTAAAATAAGATGGGTCATCCTGTAAGTCACAATCCATTATTATCACAATGTCACCTGTAGCAGCCTTCAAACCCGCAGTGATTGCATAATGCTGTCCGAAATTTCTGCTGAGCTTAATGCCTTTTACATTCGGATTTATTCTGCAGTTCTCTTCAATCTTTTCCCAGGAATCATCACCGCCGCAGTCTTCCACTAATATGATCTCATGGCTGTCGGATATTTTTGATGCCTCCTCAGATACACGTCTTACCAGCTCATCAACTATCTTTCCCGCTTTATAAACTGGGCTGACTATCGATATGGTTCTACCCATTTTGATTTATCATATTTTGAAAAAACTCTTTAAACTTTTCATTTTGATCTTCTAATCGAAATTCCTTTTTTACCCTTTCTCTAGCTGTATCTGAAATTTTCTTTCTATCTACAAAACTCATTTTACATACTTCTGCTATCTTTTCATTAAATGATTTAAAATTCCTTTTAGGAATAATCCATCCTGATTCACCGTCAACAACATTTTCTTTCAGCCCTTCAGCGTCACTGACTATACACATCAAACCAGCTGCCTGTGCTTCTAATACCGATACACAAAATCCTTCTTCATAACTCGGCTGCAAATAAATATCTGAATTGCCCATTATTTCCAATACTTCATCATGTGATTTCTTTCCGCAAAAATTTATTTTATTCTCAAGACCATATTGATAAACTGCAAATTTTAACCGCTCTAATTCAGGACCGTCTCCAATAATATTATAGGAAAAATCTATTCCATCATCAGACAGTAATTTCAAGGCAGATATAGCTGTCTCATAATTTTTTATCCAGTTTAATCTGCCCACTGTTAATATTTTTGGAACAGAAATATCCGTTCTCATTTTATTCTGACTTAATTTTTCAAAGTCGATCGCAGGCGTGATCTTTATGTAAGGAGTTTTTTCCGGAAGACCAAGCGATACAGCTTTCTCCCTAAGGTAATTTGATATTGTATGGACTTTGTCGATGTTCCTCCAGACATTCTTATAACAGTCAGAATTTTTCAATGGATAAATGTTTATATCATAACCTCTGAAACTCACACTCATCTTTGCATTCATTGCCTTTGCAACATTTTCTCTCTGTATTGCCATAGTCGTAAATCCAAAATGCAGCACATCAATATTCTCTTTTAAGATATGTGCATTCAGATATACTGATTTCATTCTTTCTGAAAAATTTTTCCCAACCTTTGACTCCAGACTAATTAGTTTTAATGTTTTCTTTAGTGAGAAAATAAATCTGAATGATACCACATATATAAATAATAAAAACTGATAGATACTGCTGCTTCTATATACCGGATAAGCAGGTATTACTTTTACTTTTTCGTTAGCTCTATTCTTTGAATTTTTTTTATTACCTGTGAAAAGTAATACTTCAAATCCCGATTCTACCAGTCCGTTTATTTTAAAATTAAAAAATGTTTCTGAATATTGCGGAACTTCAGGTAATACCAATCCTATTTTCATAACCCTAGCTATATAGCAGGGAATTATAAAAATTCACAAAGCCATCTATTTGTTTTTTATCTGTAAATTTTTCTGAAATAGTATTTTTAGCAATGAGCTTCATCTGTTCCTTTTTATTCTCACTTAACTCAGAATACTCGATAATTTTTTGAGCAAGCATATTCGGATCTCTTACTTTTGCCATCATCCCATTTTCAAAATCTGAAACAGCTTCATTCATTCCGCCGCAGTCAGTACTTATGACCGGTACTCCGATCGCCATTGATTCAAGTACTACATTTGCAATACCTTCTTCTACACTTGGAAGTAAAAGCATATCCGATTTTTTAAGCTCATTCATTAATTCATCATGAGCCATACCATTTTTTAAAACTACTCTGCTTTTTAATTCTTTATCAGAAAGTATATATAATATTTCTTCAGGAACATCACCTTGTGCTACGATTGTATATTGAAAATTAAATCCCTTTCCGATCAGAATCTTCATCGCATCAAATGCATAATGATAACCCTTCTTCCAGTGATACCTTCCTATAGAAATTATATTAGTTACTTCTGATCTATTTATTTTTGATTCCGTTTTAATTTGAAGAAGCTCATCTTGAACACTCGAATAGATCACTTTGATTTTTTCAGGAGCAGCTCCATATTTCTGCGCTTCAATTGATATTGCTTTAGATACTGCATGAAAACCATCTAATTTAGGAAAATATTTTCGGTAACTTTCAGCAAGCGATTCGTCATTAAGAGGTGAATAATTAATATGAGCACCTCTCAGACTCAATGCAAACCTGCATTTCATTAGATTAAATAAATATGAATTTTTCTGAACTGTCTTTGCCCACTGGATGTGAAATATATCCGGTTCATTATTTATTATTGGCAGCATCATTCCAAGTTCTTTGAGTTTACTTTTCAGACCTGTGTCTGATGAAGAAATATATTTCAAAAGCTTTGAAAATTTATTCGGACTTTTGAAAAATAATTTCAAGGATTCTTTCAAAATAAAAAATAATATGATAATACTATTATTAGGAGTATTATGCACTTCAACATTTTCGTTGTATTTTACATCTCTTATTTTTTTACCGAATAATAATATTCTGAATCCAGAATTTGATAAATTTCTGATAAGGTTTTCAATGAACGTAGTTGAAGGAATGTTGCCGGAATAAATTGCTACTTTCATTCTGACTCTCTCTGCTTAAATGATAATGAATTAGAAAACTGAGAAATAGTAAGGAGCATGCTCACAGGGTGAGAATATTTTTTGCTGTCTTCATTTATAAATTTTCCGTAAATATCCTTAACAATTTTTTCCGGTATGATATTTTTTAGATCATCATTTTCAAAAAGTCTCTTTTTCAACTGACTGTCATTATTTTTTCCTAAAAACTGAATCTCATAATTACTCTTAGTTTTTTTCTTTTTTAAAACATCCTCATTAATAATTCTGTTTACCTTTCTGACTACACGGCCGGGTAAATTTCCAATGTTTTGAAAATTCTTATAATTATATAAATTCAAAGGTTCGTAAGACTGCCATGGTATCTTCGCTAATTCAGGATTTTTCATTTTAATATATTCGATCTGAATTTTTCTCCCGGCAAGTAAATCCTCAGGAATATTACAAATAAATTCACACATTTCATTTTCATAATAAGGCAGAAATATCGGATGAAAATTACTGAATACATTCATGTTTGCACTTGTCCATCTCGGAGCCCAGTACATGGATTTAAAAGCCCTGATTCTAGAATTGGCATTATCAATTTTAATTTCACTTAGAAGTTCTGAAATTCTGTCTTCCAGATAATTTCTGAATTTCCCTTCCAGTTCCCAATGTTCCCACAACATTTCAGCAAGTTCAATTCCACCTTTTTTAACAATTTTAGTTAAGACCGTATTTACTAATTCATCAAATCTCAATTCTTCATCTACACCCATTGAATCAAATAAAACATCTCCCCAGTGTCCGAGAAAAAATACATCTCCAAATTTAGAGACCTCCTTTATTACTGCCATTTGTCTCGGATGTGTAAAGTCCGCATAGCATTGATTTATATCAGCAAGTTCATCTATTACGTCCCAGAGATACCCTTCCGGAATCACATATTCTTTATATGGAATTCCAAGTACTTCACTTATCAGTCTTCCGTATTTTGTTTCATCAAAACTTTTTTCAAATTTATAGGAATAACTTTTTGTATCAAATTTATTTCCGATTGCAGCAGCCTGAGATCTGCTGTCAATGCCTCCTGATAATGGCATTATAACTTTCTTATCTTTAAGATTTTCATGAATTAATTTTTCAAATAAATGTGCAAACTCCTCTGTTGCCTGTTTAAGATTCATTTCCCGTGGACTGTAATGCCACTTCCAGTATTCTTCAGCGGATATTATATTTCCGGTTTCATCTATATTGTAATCAGATGCCGGCTGTAACGCCTCAAGATTTTTGTAATATGTGTCTCTTCCTAAAAAAAAACCTAAAGCTGAAAAAATACAAATTGCTTTCAGATCTAAACCGGATTCATTACCATTTTTATAAAACTGCTGCTTATAAGGAATTATTTCAGTTCTCAATTATTTTTTTTTAAACAGATCAAATCTCAGCTTTGCAGAAATTCTGGATGCCGTATCAAAAGGCAATACCAGATCTAATAAATAATCACCTGAATATTTTTTCCATATGTCCGGATATTCATTTAGTCTGTTATAAAGATCTTTTCTGCTTTTTAAATAATTTTCTTTACCTGAAATTTTTTTAAGATTTTTATAAAATGCAAATTCATTTTCTTCGAGAATACTTTCATTTGAGGATGTTCTTTTTAAAAAATCAATCACCCATTGATAAAATACAAGATTCCATTCATCCATTTTACCACTGTCACTTGCTTTCCGTAAAGTTGAGTCCTGATGCTTTCTGTATTTAATAAGCACTTCATCATCATAATATATCTGGAATTTTTCGGATAGCTTTAGCCATAAAACTATATCTTCTGAACCTTTTATCGATTCTTCATATCCTTTCACATTTACAAATTCTTTTCTTCTGACCAAGCTTGCACTTGGAAGAGGAGTACCTTTGAGGTTACTTAAAAAAATTTCCACAAAATCAGGTGGATCATAAATTCCGCTTTTCAAACCTTTTCCATTTAATCCAACTGATTGTACAAAAGATCTGTCCTTATACCAGTACAATGCAGGTCCCCAGATCATTGCACATTCAGTTTTATTTCTAAAAATATTTATCTGATGTGAAAGTCTGTTTTCATACCAGATATCATCCTGATCTATAAATGCAATGATGTCACTTTTGGATTTTTCAAATGCTCTGTTTCTTGAAAATGCAGTACCGTGATTACTGTTGTTATCATGAGTATATAAAAATATTTTATCCGGAAACTTTGACTGAATTTTTTTCGCTATTTCAATTGTATCATCTGTACTTCCGTCATCAAAAAATATCCATTCCCAGTCTTTGAAATCCTGTGCTAATACACTGTCAGCAGTTTCTTCAAGTGTATTTGATCCGTTATACAGCGGAGTAATTATTGAAACTTCCGGCAAATTAATCTTTCTTTAAATAAATTAATCCATTACCCATTACTCTTGATCCGGGTTTGATAAATTCTTCATACCTGTAATTCTGCTTGATCTCATTCCAGAATTGAATAACCCCATAACCATCTTTGTGTGTATTAATATCATGAAATCCGATTATCCCGTCAGAAGACATTAGTTCAGAATAGATTTCAAAATCTTTTTTGATTCCGTCATATGTATGATCCCCGTCAATATATAAAAAATCTATTGTCTTGTCTCCAAGTACTGACTTCAGCATTTCTACAGTACTATTTGATTTTGAATCTCCGCGAATAAATGACAGTGAAGTATTTTTTCTGTCAGATGCAAATTCACTAAAAAATTTAATTCTCTTTTCATCATATCCTCCGCCATAATCTCCATCTGGAAGATCTATGCTGATTATTTTTTCAGCATGCGGATTTGTCCTCGCCCAGACGTAAAACGTACCTCCGTTCCAAGTACCGATCTCTGTTATAATCTTTGGTTTATGTTCCACTACTTTTTTACAAAGATCTCTTATTTCTGTGTGCTCCTGAGCAAGTCTGATTTTATCATAGAATCCCCTGCCCTTGTAAATCTCAATTGATTTTAATACTTCATCAATATCTTCTGAACTCAATATCTTTTTTAAATTTCTTTTTGATAAACTAAAAGCTACTCTGTCTTTTAGATTCTCATACATATTATCCTTACCCAATTTTTAACTTTAAATTTTTAAATTTATTTTTTTCCGATTGAATAAATAGTAGTCTCCGGTAGCAGCCTTGAAATTCTGAATATTCCTTTTGCAAAATATTTTCTATGGAGTCTTCTTAAAAAATAACCTGCTGCATTTTCATCATCGCTCTTCTGTGCCATCAATTGAGGCAATGGATATTTCAGTGGAAGTAACTTTTCATCCTTCTCTCTGGTCAGAGATACTCTGGCTCTTTCATCACTAAATTTCAAATCTTTGAATAATTCTTTTGTACCATCATAAGTAAATCTCCAGAGATCAATAGGCATTTTTGAGATTTTTCTGGTATAGCATTCTGAAAGAATCGCAGTACCTCCTTCTTTTAAAAACCCTGATAAATTTTCAGCAGCTTTAAAAGGATTTCTTACATGAGTCAAAACTTCCATACAAATCACAGTAGAATATTTAGCTGATTTCTCTTTTAAAAATTCACATTCACTGTCAGTAATATCTACAACGTAATCAACTCCCTCCCCTTCTGAAATATCAATACCTGTTACATCCGTTTTTCCCATCTCTTTTAGTCTTTCTCTGATATCTTCTTTGTCAAATTCATAGTGCTTTGATCCTACTATCAAAACAGGTTCAATGATAATATCAATATTATTTTTTAAAAAACTTATCTGGTTTCTTGTTGCCATATTAATTTATTTAAGTCGCTTGAATTTAAAAATTTTACATCTGGCCATTTTTTATAAACACATTCAAATAATTTTTTCATCTCTGACAATGTTTTGTCTCTGTATAAAGGAGTAAATTTTCCTGAAAAATTTACTCTGTGAAAATCTATTATCGCAGGTAATTTATTATCAAAAGCTTTGCCAATATCATTGATACATTCGTCATGATAAAATCCATAGTCAATATGCGGATCAAGTCTGGCATTTCTTACTGACCATACAAGTCCGTTTCTTATTCTAAAATATGGAAAACTGTATCGACTTCCGTCCGACTGTACTAATCTGTTTGAAGATTGAATCATTTTGATTCCATTATTCTTTAAATCATCTATATTTTGTTTGGAAAGAATATAATTAGGCGGTATTATCGTTTCAGATTCTACATTAAAAATTTTACAAAGTTCATCAATTGATTCCTTTATCTTAGTATCTTTATTCATGAAGCAAAGTTCACCTGTTAAAAATTTCAGATTACCTTTTATTGTAGTAGATCCTGTAAAAAAACTATTCTCAAATGCTTCCTGTCCTTCTCTTGTATAAAAATATTTTGTCAGCTCTGATAAATTATAATGACTGAATCCATGTAGTTGTGGATATATAAAATTATTCTCAATTCCACATTTATATAATTCTCTGACATCTTCAGAATCTTTATTGAATCCTTTACTTATCGGAATGAATTTAAGATCATCAGATGAATCATAATCTACATTATGTGTAACAAAATTAGCAGTTATAACAGGAGGGTATTCAAAATTGCTTTTAAAACTTCCAAGTACTTCATATAATAATTCAATATCTTCATTTGTCTCCAGTGCATCAAATGTCCATCTTGTAAATTTTTCTTCAGAATATTTTTTTTTAAGAAAATTTATAGAATCTATATTCATCGCTCTCTCAAGTCCCCAGTCATCACTTTCGATTACTATTATTTTTTCTTTGAATTTTTTTCTCAGATAATGTGGCAGATACCTAAGGAATTTTATACCTTTCATTTCCAGCTATCTTATGTTTTAATAAGTTTCAGATATAACTTCTGAAGTTTATCCACTTCATTTTCTATTGAATAATACTTCTTCACAAACTCAAGCTGGCTTTTTATCTTTTCTTGCTTAACTTCAGGTTTCATTCTCATATAATTCATGATCTTATTTGCAATAGATCCGGGGTTTTCTGATTCAAAAAGCTGATCTTCAAATTCACGGAACTGGTCTCGGATTCCTGGTACATCACTTCCGTAACAAATTATCCCGCTTGCCATTGCTTCTAGGATTGAGATCGGTCCACCTTCACCGGTTTTATTCGAAGATAAAATAAAAATATCGGCTATACTAAAAAAAGGCTTTATGTCTTTCTGTTTTCCTGTAAAAAAAACTTTCCCTTCAAGTCCTGCGTCTATAGTTTTCTTTTTTAGATCCTTTGCATAATCTGTTACATCATCTCCTATAATTAAAAGTTTTGCATCTTTATAATCTTCAAGAGCAAGTAAAAATCCCT
Source organism: Ignavibacteria bacterium (assembly GCA_035443185.1). GTDB lineage: Bacteria > Bacteroidota > Ignavibacteria > Tepidaquicellales > Tepidaquicellaceae > UBA2330. The sequence continues at coordinate 42,201 of DAORRV010000003.1, forward strand.
TGATCAGATAATCTATCCCTTTAATCGGGATTACATTTGCCAGAGTAATAATTATTGGATTCGAATTGTATAACTTATATCTTGTAATAATACTTTCATCTCTGCTTGTTTTTTTAAACTCCTGAATATCAATTCCAATTGGTATTAAATACTGTTCCTTGATTCCTCTGAAAAATGTTTCTACCATTTCCTGATTTTGAGGGATGATTGCACTTGACAGTTTTGATCTGATTTTCCACGCATTACTTCCCCAGCCCATATTTTTCTTTGTATAGATCCATTTGATCCTGCTGAGCTTTGAAGCAAGTGCTTCCGAATAATCATCAGAATAATTGTAAGAATGAATTATATCAGGATCAATATTTTTAAAATTTTTTGAAAGCTTTAATACATTTTTAAAGCCTTTTATTCTTGGCTTTGTTGATACTGTAAAATCCGTAATGTATACCGGTATATCAAGTTCCTGTACTTTGCTGAACAGATCACCTCTGTCATGCCTGCAGCAGATAAAAGGTTCAAATACGTTTCGGTCTAATCTTGAGATCACATTAATAAGTGCTTTTCCACTACCGGCAGTATTGAAATTTGGAATTGTATAAAGGATCTTAATTTTTTCACGTTCTTTTTTTGTGTTAATATTATTATATGTATTTATTGGAAGTACAAAATTGATAGATGAATATAATTTCTTATATTCCTTATCTACAATTTCATCGGACCAGTATTTAACAACTTTAGCTCTGGCTTCATTTCCGATTTTAATTAACTCATCTTTGTTTCCCATTAATTTCTTTAATATAAAAGTAAGTTCCTCCGGTTTACTTAATGAAAATGTAAAACCATCTACTCCGTTTACTATCTGAGCTTTTGAAATTTCAGGAATGTCCGAACCAATCACAACCAAACCGCATGACATTGCTTCTATAATTGAAATTGGAAATCCTTCCTGCCTAGAAGGCAGCACAAAAATATCTGCACACTGCATATATTCTTCTACATTACTTACATTATCTTCTGTTAAAATAATCTTATCCTCGAGGGAATTTTCACTGATCTTATTCTTTATGTCAATAATATATTGCTGATTATATTTATATGTTGGACCAACAATAAGCAATTTTGATGAAGGAAAATTTTTATGAACATCTACAAATGAATTCACAAGTAAATGAACTCCTTTCCTGACATTAATACCGCCTACAAATATTACTACGACATCATTTTCATCAATTTTAAATTTTTCCCTTAGCTTCTTTTTTCTTTCAGGCTCAGGTGGATAAAACTTATTTATATCCACCGAATATGGGATCTGAACTACTTTATTCATAGAGATCTCTGACTTCCTGTATATATCAGTAATCACATTTGATTTACTTACATATCTGTCTGCAAGCTTATAAAATAAATATCTGATAAATTTTGGCTTAAGATAATCCTTCCAGTCCAAAAATCTTCCAAGAGATAAAGGATCATCATCACCTACCAGTGAAGTCTCTGTCACAATTTTTTTTCCTAATATTTTTGCAATAAGAATCGATACTCTATTGAATGCAAATCCTGAATTAAAATTATGTATGTAATCATATTCTTTACGGTGCTTCCACATTGGCTTCAAAAGTTTCGTAAAACAATTCCACATGTGATGATACTGCTGAAAATAAATTAATATTCCTTTTGCATCTTTAGGATTTTCGCTGAATGTTACAGGTACTACAAATTCAAATTTATTTTTACTTTCTTTATATCCACCTGTTCTGTCCCACCCAATTACAAGTATATTGGATTCTGGATCTTTTTCTAATCTAAGAGCATATTTAAAAGCAGCTACTTCTGCTCCACCATAAGCTGGCGGCAGTATTGCTGATACTATACAGATCTTATACTTTACTTCCAGATTTGGAAATTTCAATTTTTCAGTAATAGTTTCTGATTTAATTTTTAATTTTTCCTCAGACAATGGAGTTTAATTTTTCATAAAATAATATAGAAGGATTTTCCGGAACTATCTTCCTGATTTCTTCTCTTGCTATTTCACCAATTTCTTTCCATTCATATCTTCTTTGCCATGCTCTATCCAATGCCTCACTCACTGATTCCGGATCCGGATGCCTGGCAAGAAATCCTGTTTTCCCTTCTGTCAGTACTTCTCTGTTTCCGCTCACATCAGTTACTATTGATACACGCCCGCAAAGCATTGCTTCTACTAATGCAAGCGGAAGACCTTCATATCTTGAAGTAAGTATCATTGCATGGTTTTCTTTCCAGATCTCTTCAGGATCTTTGTGACCTTTGATCTGGACTTTATCTAATCCAAAATAATCTTTAAGCTTTTTTATCTGAAACGAATGTTCACCTTTACCAAATAAATTTACAATCAAATTTCTTTCCCGCCATTTTTTTTCATTCAATACCTGAAATAATATATCCTGACCTTTTGCAAAAAATTCATGACGTGCAACATTAGCTATAAAATAATTTTCTCTGACTTCCGGATAATTTATTCGATTGTTATAGCTTACATTAAATGGATTAAAAATAATTTCTGCATTATCAATTTTCTGACCTGTCTGTAACTCAGTTAACTTAATATTCGCTTTACTTACATAATAATTTCTTATTGCTTTTGGAAGATATTCGGACAGCCTTTTATTTAAACTGTCACTTGGCCATTTTGCTTCGTTTGCTGCCTGTGAAATAGTAACAAACTTTAATCCACTATTTATGCAATATTCCATCAGATCTGCTCCTCCCGTATTTCCACCTTGATTAATCACAACAAGATCAGGAGAAAACTCTCTTAAACATTTATTCCCGTCATTACTATAATCAAACTGCATTGAAGAAGGGAGTACTCTGTTAAATAATTTTTTATATGTTGATGTATCTGTGTTAAAATAAGTCGGTATCTTTTTTGATTTAAGAAAATCTATCTGTTCAGGGATTTTTTTCCAACGAGGTATTGTAACAAGTACATCATTTCCCTTTTCTGAAAATATCAATGCAGTATTGTACCATAGAAATTCACTTCCTCCCCATTCTGATTTATTAGAAGAAACAAATGCAATTTTCTTCATTTCCGGTTGTCACCTTTCACTATTTTTAATTTGGCTTTTTCTTTTGGTAATGATCTGCTTTTCCCAAAAACATTAGTCCATAATTTTAATAAAGGCTCCAGTTTCATTCCCTTAATTTTTGTTTTTATTTTTATATTTATTAAATAATTTTTCTGCTTTTCATTTAAAAATTTCGGATCTATTACTTCAATACATTTTTTAAACATTTCCAGATCCTCATTGGTGAAAGCTATTCTCGCTTTATAATATATCAATGAGTTTATCACTTTTTTAGAAAGCAATATGTTGATGTCTGTCAGCTCAAATATAAATTTATAATTATCTCTGAATCCATTTCCATAAATATTTTTTATAAAAGAAGCCTGCTTTTCCAATCCTGACTGCTCAGCTATCGAATAATAAATATTCATATACTCATTATTAAATTCATTCATAAATGTTTTTGAGTTTGAATGAACCCTGAAATGTGTGAGTTCCGAATCAATTATTTTTATTCTATCCTGTCCATATTTATATAAATATTTTTTCCAGATGTCCTGATCCATTACAAAATTCAAATCCAAATTCAGCCCGCCAAGTTCTTTTAATACTTCCAAACGAAAAAATGAAGATGGCTGATTGATTAGTACAAATGCAATAGTCTCTTCAAGAGATTCTCGCAGCCTGAAATCGATTGTCTTTTCATTATTCTCATTTTCATCTTCAAAAAATCTGTAATTACCAACTATGAGATCCGTTTCAGTAGACTTATAGATTTCTGAAATTGTTTGAAAAGTATCTTCATTATAATAATCATCAGAATTTATCCAGTTGAATATTTTACCGGTACTTTTTTCCAAACCTTTATTAATCGCATCTGATTGTCCTTTATCTTTTTTACTTTCCCAGAAACTAATCCACTTGTCATACTTTTTTAAAATTTCCACTGTACCATCTGTACTGCCTCCATCAAAGATCATGTACTCCAGATTAGGATAATTCTGCAGCAGCACTGACCTTATAGTCTGCTCAATAAATTTCCCCTGATTAAAGCTTGGAGTTATTATTGTGATCTTTGGATTATGTGAATTCTCTGATTGTTTATGATAACAAAATTCTTTTGTCCATGGCCATCCGGTATTCCCTTCCGGTGGTGCCGGAAGTTCACTTAATAATTTTTTGTTTATTTTATTAATGCTTTTCAAAATTTAATTCTTAGACTCAATTCTGTCAATCAGCGATTCAATTTTCATTTCAGGATTCAAAACCTCATCATATAATCTTTGGCAGGATTCAGACTTTTCTTTTAATCCTGTCCTGATCTTATTCAGTGCATCAGGAAGTTCCGATATAGTATTTATGATCTGACCAAACTTGTATTTATTATTTAAAAATCTGTAGATAAAATGATTAGTTGTAATCGTTGGTATTCCAAGCATCATGTAAGCTGAAAATTTTCCGGAAGACAATCCAATTGCTTCCAAATTTTTACCGGCAAAAATATCTAAATTATTTGGAAAGTATGTTGCAATTCCAATATTACATTTTGAAAGAAATTCAAAATATTCTTCAAAACGATAGAAGGGTTTTTCGTGAATGGTAATATTCTGCTTATTGATATTTAGTTGATTAATTTCAATTTTAAGATCACTATCTTCATTTAGCTTTTGATGAGTATGTATAATAAGCCAAAATTCATTATTCCATTTTTCAGGAAAAAGTGAAATGATTTCATTTAGTCCGCTCCAGTTTTGCAAAGATCCCGAATAAATTACGATTAATTTATCATCAGGTATATTAAGCTCTTTATGAATATCATAATCTGTTTCTTTAACTTCCATTTTCAAAGGTGAAACTGGAATTCTGTGAAATTCAGTATTATCAGAAAAATTATTAACTGATTTCAAAAGTGTTTCTCTTTTTTCATCCTGAATTATAACTATGTCTACTAGCTTTGAATAATTCATTTCTAATTTTTTCATCACTTTTTTTCTCTGAACAAAAAATTCGTCTTCAAAAAATATTTCGAAAGATGCATATACAAGTTTAAAACTCAGAAAAGATTTGATCCTACCGCCTATGACTAATCCCATTGGATCGACGCAGATTATAGTGTTTACTTTATTCTTCAGCTTTAATTTCACAAAAAGCTTTACATATTGCTTTACAAGTTTTACAAAGCTCTTTAGATTATTTTCAAGAGTGTAAAAGTTAAACGGAAGTTCAAGAAATTCAAAATATTTTCTGTATTCACTTGGTACAAACAACTGATCAAAACCATAATAAATAATTTTATATCCTCTGTTAATTAATTTCTGAATAAGTACAACTAAAGTAGGATTACTGAAAGTATCAATCTTAGGAGATAAAATGACGATCGTCTTTTCTTTATTCTTCTTCATTTAAGTTTTGCGATTGCAAATGCTGACCAGCTTTTATCAGTTAATTTCTTACCCGACATCCATTCTTCAGTATGAATAAGTTTCATTCCGTTATTATCTAAAATCATTTCTATTTCCGGAATGAAAAGATATCTCATTGAATGAATCTCATTTATGACAGATTTTTTTTTAGTTCTTTTCTCAGTAACTAATATTTCAAAACTAACATCTACAATATTTTCATTTATTTTTAAAAAGGGTGTAGATTTTCTTTTGATCATTATTTTATCGTCATTTATAATCTTTAATCTTTTTATAGGTTTATCCTGAAGTACCGCAGGTCCATACCAAAAGTCAAACATAAATACCCCGTTAGTATTTAAATGTTTTTTTACCGTTTTAATCGTCATATCCAGATCAGCATTTTTAGTTTGATAGTTCATGACATGAAATAAAGAAACAATTACATCATATTTTTTCCTTAATTTCAAACTTCTTATGTCTCCGTTTTTAAAAATAAGATTTTTACCTTTGTCTGAAAGATGCTCTTTATTTTTCTCAGCTATTCTGAACATTTTCTCTGAAAGCTCTACCCCTGTAGTTTTAAAACCTCTTTTGTGAAATTCAGTATCATGCCTGCCTGTCCCAGAGCCGAGATCAAGAAGAGATTTTGCTTCAGGATTTAACTCATTAATATTTTTGCAAATGTAGTCAGTCTCTGCTTTATAATTTTTATCTCTGTAAAGCAGATCATAATAATGTGAATATGCATCAAAAACTTTTTTTGTCATTTATAATTTATTTAAGATATTTCTCATATTTTGTATTTAAGAAAAGCTTTTCTACTTCTTCATAATTTTCGATTATATCTTCTAATCTGTCTTGAGTAATTCTTTTGAGATCTGATTTGACAGGAACAGATTTCAAACCAAGAAATTGAAAAATTCCGTCTGCAGTTTTCTGAAATTTCTCATTATCTAAAAGATCATCTTCATAAATTACAGTATAGTGCGGAATATTTCTTAAATTTTGCTCTTCTATCCTCTCGACTTCCTCTCCGTAAATCACTCCTCTGTATAATTTTTCAATGTCAACAATAATTTTTTTGTTGAAATCTTTGTCACCTTCTCTGAGGTGATAAATATTTGTCTGAAATGAAATAAAGTTTGATAGCTGATGTCTTAAAAAATTCACTCTTTTTAAATGAATAAATTTCCAGTCCTTCTTATAAAGATTCAAAAGAATTTCATCATAGTTGTCATATTTATGCTCATATCTTAACTGAGAAATTTTCACCTTAAACCCGTAAACTTTTTTACCTTTTGCTGAAGCTCTTTTACTGCAACTGTTTATATACATTCCAGGAAATTTCACAATTGAACCTGAATACAAAAAATTAAAGATCTCTACATCACAAAATATTTCATGGTGACAGTTCAATAATTCTGTTAGCAAAGTGCTGCCTGTTCTGCCTCTCGTATACATTACAAATTTTGACTGCGGAAATTTTAATCTTGGATCAATTAAATTTTTATAATTAAGATTCCTTATAAATTTCTTAAAGGAATTTCTTTTCTTTTTTTCTTTAATTGAATCCAATTATTTTTTAACAAAAATATTTTTCAAAGAACTTATTATATGCTTTATATCATTATCATCCATCGGAACAAATAATGGAATCATAAAACTATTGTCACAGAGATCTTCTGAAACAGGCAAAGCTATAACAGGCTTATGATCTGAATATGCTTTTTCTCTATGGGATGTCATTACGCCTTTCCTAACGGAAATTTCTTTGATCATCAGCTTTTGCATTACTTCATTTCGGGAAAAGCCGGAGTCCTTTTTTATGTAGATTGCAAATGACTGATAGTTTGAGATTCTTCCTTTAGGTTCAACAGGTAATTTTATACTTTCAATCTCTCCTAATTCTGAAATATATCTCGCAGCAATTTTTCTTCTTTCCTTTATAATATATTCTATTTTATCTAACTGACATATCCCAATAGAAGCTTGAATGTCTGTCATCCTGTAATTATACCCTACTTCTATATGATCTTCAAAAGTTAAAGTTTCTGATGAATGTCTTTCTTTTCCTGTTATTGAAATTGCATGTTGCCTCAACAATTTTATTCTGTCTATTAAATTCTTATTCGTAGTTGTGATCATTCCGCCTTCACCAGTTGTCATTACTTTTCGGGGATGAAATGAAAAACATGCAAGCTCTGAATCTCCACCGATCTTTACTCCATTATATTCTGAACCTATTGCGCATGCTGCGTCTTCTATAAGTTTTAAATTATAGTCTCTGCAGATTTTTTTGAACTCATCAATATCCGCCGGCATTCCGATCTGGTGAACAAGTAGTATGGCTTTTGTTTTAGAATTTATTAAACTCTTTACATGAGCCGGATCAAGATTGAAATCTATAGGAGAGACTTCCGCAAAAACAGGTACTGCACCGGTGTATTTTATAGAATTTGCTGTAGCAATATAACTCAGCGAAGGACAAATTACTTCATCTCCGATACCAATTCCCGAAGCAATCATTGCAAGGTGCAGTCCATTTGTACAGTTTGAAACTGCTGCAGAATATTTTGCACCTGTGTATTCACAAAATTTATTTTCAAATTCTTCAACTCTCGGACCCTGAGCTACCCAACCGGACATTACTGTCTCATATGCACTTTCAGCTTCTTCTTTATTTAAAAATGGTTTTGCTATAGGTATCAAATCTTTATTATTGTATTTTTATTTCTCTTCCTTTGTCCTTGATGGATTTTTGAGAAGCTTCCAAAATTTTCAAAACTTCCAGACCAGAAAATTTATCCGATATAGTTTTCTCACCCGTTTTGATTGCATTCAAAAAATCTGCAGCCATTGATGCCAGTGCTTCTTTGGTTTCAAGCTTAGGGATATAAATATCACCTGCTCTGTAATCTACTAATATTTTTGTTTTATCTTCATCAGTCTTATGTTCATAACCAGTGTCATAAACCTTTACTTTTTCTGTCGGCTCAAGATCATTAAACACAATCATTTTCTTATCTCCCCCAATCAGCATCATCCTGATTTTAACTGGTGATGACCATGAGCAATTGAAATGTGCTATAAATCCGGAATCATATTTCACTGTGAGATATGCGATATTTTCAATTCCGTTTTCTGTGTGAGATACACCGCTTGCCTGTACGAAGCTTGGCTTTTCTTTAACAAGATAATTTAATATTGAAATGTCATGTGTAGCAAGATCCCATAACACATTTACATCAGGCTGAAATAATCCAAGATTGATTCTTGTTGAATCAAAATATTTTATATTGCCAATCTGTTTTTGATCAATTAGATTTTTCATTTTTTGAACTGCACCTGTATATAAATAAGTATGATCCACCATCAGAACTTTACCGTTTTTTTCTGAAATTTCAATAAGTTCTTCAGCCTGCTTCAGATCAGAAGACATAGGCTTTTCCACCATCACATGCTTACCATTTATTAATGACCGCTGAGCAAGTTCATAATGTGTAAACACAGGAGTAGCGATTACGACTGCATCAATATTTTTATCATCTGTAATCTGTCTCGAATCATTGCAGAATTCAGCAGTCGGACAGAGCTTTTCTAAAAACTGTTTTCTCTCCTGTCTGGAATCTGCTACCTTTACAAGCTCAGCTCCGTTTATGTTAGCAAAATTCCTGATTAAATTTGTTCCCCAATAACCAAAACCTATTATTCCGATCTTCATGATTTATTAATTAAAAATTACTTTTAATGTTTTTGAAACTCTTAGAATTTGATCATCTGTAATGCCCAGACCACTTGGAATATAAAATCCAAAATCACCAAGATAATCTGCAACAGGATAAGATTCATCTTTAAACAAACCCATTTTAGTAAATACAGGCTGTCTGTGCATTGGATAAAAGAAAGGTCTCGTACCGATTTGATTTTCAGCTAATTTTTTCATTGCTTCTTCTGCATCCATACCTGAATCTTTTTTCAGTAAAATTCCATAAACCCAGTAAATATTTTCCGAATAATCTGTATTGGCAAGCGGCAATTGAAAATTCTTTATCTCCGCTAAATCATCCGAATACTTTTTACCAATATATCTTTTCTTCTCGATAAATTTTTCAAGCTGTTCAAACTGCGCTACCCCAACAGCAGCCTGCAAATTTGTCATTCTGAAATTAAACCCGAGTTCATCATGAATAAATCTTCTGCCTTTCTTAAAACATAAATTCCTTAAAGATCGGCATCTTTCAGCAATCGATTCATCATCAGTTAAAATCATTCCGCCTTCACCTGTAGTAATATGCTTATTAGGATAAAAACTAAATGTACTTACATCACCAAAACTTCCACATTGTTTACCTTTATATGTCTGTCCTATCAGCTCCGCTGCATCTTCAATTATTTTCAACCCTTGCTCATCAGCTAAATTTAAGAGAGGATCCATATCTACAGGAAGTCCGTAAATATGCACTACCATAATTGCTTTGGTTTTGGCAGTAATTTTTTTTCTGATCTGGTCAATGCTCATATTCCACGTTACAGGATCAGAATCTACCAATACAGGTTTTGCACCAGCTCTAATTATTGCTGAAGCACAGGAAATTATCGTAAATGACGGCATAATAACTTCATCACCTTTTTGAAGATCTAAAGAGATCATTGCTGCTTCAAGTGCAGCCGTTCCGTTACAAACTGCAATACCGAATTTCCTTCCGCAGTAAGCTGCAAATTTTTCTTCCAGCTCCATTACAAAATTTCCTTCAGATGAGATCCATCCACTGTCTATGCATTCTGCCAGATATTTTTTTTCATTACCTGAAAGCAGCGGCTCATTTACTGGTATAAATTCCAATTTATTTTATTTTGATCTTATCTTTTGAAATAGAATTAAACCTTGTTTTATCTTCATCACCTGCATAAGGTCCCTGCTTCACTTCGATCATTTCAATTTCTTCAAGTACTTCAAATCCATGTCCGCCTGTTGCCAAAAGTATAACATCTCCGGAACTCAAAACCCTGCTTTCCAGATATTGTTGTTCATCATTATAAAAATCTACCCTTAACTTTCCTTTTTTCAGAAATAAAACTTCCTGAGTATACTGCACTTGCCTTGCTACCGGATTGTGAACATGAGGTTCGATTGTTTTACCTTTTGGGTGATGCATATAAGCGAGCTGCTGTGAAAGATCATTTGATGTAAAAAAATGAATACCTTCTTTTTTAAAATCAGCAGATATTATTATTGCAAGTAAATTTTGTTCGTTTTTAATATATTCAATCATATTTTTAAATTATGTTCAGGCTCAAATTTTCTATAGTAACTTTCTTTTAAATTCTCACTAAGTATTTTCATTAGAGAATGGTAATTATAATTTTCAAGAATAAAATTCTGACCCCTTCTGGCTATCTCCTCTCTTTCATTTTCATTTTCCAGATAGTATCTGATCTTATTTTTGCAATCTTCTATATCCGTAAAAGTAACAAAAATATTTTGCGGATATTTTTTTGTCAGTGTTTCAGATTCTCTTGTAAGTAATAAAGTACCTACTCCCATCACTTCAAATATTCTCTGATTTACTCCCTCTCCATGCGCCACTTCTCCGTAATCATTCAGAACAATTTTTGAATCCTTATAGATCTGTAGCATATCAATTCCTGATGTAATTCCCTGCCATTTTTTTGTGATCTGATGTTCCTTTGGATATACATCACCGTTGTATCCCCACCATTTGAAATTATCCATTTCCGATATAGCTTCAATAAGATTAGTTCTTTTTTTCCAAAATCTGTTTCCTATTCCACCGACAAAAGTTGCATCATATTTTTTTGTACTTTGTACAAGCTCTTGTAGAATCCGAACATCAAATCCATTATCGTTAATAATTGACCTTACATTATTTATTTCAAAAAAATTTTTATAAACTTCTGTTGATGTTAAGATCAGATCAAAGTCTGAAGGTGCCCATTTATAAGGCATTGGTGCTGCTAATCTCGATACTATAAGTGAATGCTTACTTGAATATTTCCAAAGTTCACTCGGAATTCCTGTTTGTTCCCGCACTAATATTACGTCCGGTTTGTAATGCTCAATATAATCCGAAATTATATTCAGCTTTCGTCTACCTTTTACAGGATGAATCAGATCTTTTAATTTATCCTGTGTTTTTAAAAAATTGATTTTCTTTCCATATAACTCCTCTGCTGTTTTTTGCAGATATGTGTCAGTTATAAAAAACTCTTCAGCCTCCCATCCATGTTTATTCAAATAAAAAGTATAGAAATCAGAAAAATTTGATCTTAAAGAAATGATCCATTCAAGAAGTTCTTTTCTGTCCATTCCTCTTATTAATTCAGGATTCTCATTTATTTTCTTCTGTAAATAAATCTCCGGATTAATTGTATCAAATTTTAAAAGTCTAAGCTTCATTATTCTGTCTCTGTATAATTTAATTTATACAAAAGACCATCTGCCTGTTTCCTTATAAGTCCTAAATTTTTTTCTGCAGATAATTCATATGCCTGCATATCGGAATTAAATTTAAACTTAATAATATCTTCAGTTGATAATTTATTTAAGCAGTCAGCCATTGTTTCAGGTTTAAAATCATCAGCAATAACCCCAAGATCATACTTTCTCACCAATCGTTCCATCTCAACTGATGGTCCAATTGCAATTCCTAATCTTGCCTGTATAAATTCAAAAAATTTATTTGGTAATGCATGTTTGTAATTAAAATTTACAGGCGGTAAAATAAATATTCCAATATCATATTCATTTATTCTTTCAGGAATGTCTTTTGTTTTTACAGGATCAAGTAGTCTGACCTTTTTATTATTAGTCAGATCTTTTTTTAGATCTTCAAAATATTCTTTATCTGTAGGAATAAGCATTAAGTCCAGAGTAAATTTGCTGTCAGTATAGTTCATCATTTCAATCATAAGTTCAAGCTTTCTGGCTTTAATTGCCGCTCCGTGATGTATTAGTCTGATATTATTTTCATTAACATTTGAAGGTGTAAGTTCTTTATAGTCAGTTGCATTTGTCAGCAGTACCGGATCAGTTTTGTAATTTTTTCTGAACTCATCTGCAATACCTTGTGAAACTGCAAAAGTCACATCAGCATTTTTCATATATTCACTACACAAATACTCTACATATTGCTGACTGTTTTTTTTCCATTCCTCACTATGTTCAAATTGCTTTGGATGATACTCATGCGAATCAAGTATTACTTTTGAATTCTCATCTGATATTTTTAAAGCAAGAGGAAGTGTATCTATATCATTGGCAATTATAAGATCAAATTTCTCATTACTAAGATTTAGATTTTTCATGAATTCAATCTTATCATTTGTCCAGTATCTCTTTTCATAATTCAATGATCTTTCAGCAGCCAAACTTTCTTTTCTTATCTGATTTTTTTTAAATCTTGAAATATTTTTTATAAATAATGAAAATACTTTTCTTATTGGCTTTGGATATCCTTGATGAAAATTTGCAAGACTTTCATTTTTTGGATATATAGAAAAAAATCTTATGCCGTCAATGTCCGAAGGTTTATATCCACATGCAGTGATTGAATTTTTCTCCTTTAAAGCATTGATCTGTCTTAAAACTCTCGGATCTTTACTCAGATCACTGTATGAAAGTATGAGAATTTTTCTGGAATGCTTTTTCAAAACAATTTAAAAATTTCATTCTGCATTTTTAATACAGGCGTAGTTAAATCTGGAGTCTACAAGAAGACCTGTTTTTACATTTTTCTGTGAACAGTTTTTTCTCAAAAATATTTCCCAACCCTCAGGACCCCAGTAATTAATATGACCTTTGTAAGTATCTGTCCTTCCATTAGGCGTTGTAATAAATAACAAAGAATTTTCATTCATCATCTTTTCAAGATTTGAAAGTGCATCTTCAGGATCTACAAGGTGTTCCAGTACTTCTGTGCATAATACAATGTCATATTTTTTATCATGATCTTTATAAATATCATGCACCATAAATTCTCCTTCAGGTAAATTCTTTTTGGCAACTGCCAATGCCGCATCTGAAAAATCAATTCCATAAACTTTTTTCATTTTGTAATGATCAGATAAGTACATCAGAAGATGACCTGTACCACAACCTACATCCAATACTTCTTTATTATTCAGATCAATTTTATTTTCATTAAAATATTCAGTTATCTGTTTATAAAAATCAACTCTGACATCACTGATATAATTTTCTACATGTTCAGGATCTGAAAAAAAATCATTCATTCTTTCTGCAGTATTATGCTCAAAGGCAGATGTAACTTCAAAATTTTTAATCGGTTTGTATTCAGACTTTGGTTTTTTAACAACTTCTTTTTTAATCTTATAAAGTCCTATTCCAAACAAAGCAAAAAACCCCAGTACTATTTTTTTCATTTAATTTTTAATTCCTTAATCATTTAAAGACCATTCATGCTCAAGCAATACACTTCTGTGAGTAGATGGTACAATTTTTCCGGTGTTATAAAAATCTCCGTCTTCAACAGTAATAGTAACAGCTTCCTGGATCCAGTCCTGTCTTGTACCATTTTGATACACTATTAAATTCAAAAGATATGAGCCGGATGTAATAGGAAGTTTATTCAGTACACATGTAAAATACCCTTCCTGCGAAATTGAATCAAAACCTCTCGATGAAATATCATTTCCAAGTACAGTTACTAAAAAACCATCTGATCTTGACACCGCAATAGCAACAGTTATATTTCTAGGGTCTGGATTTTCAATACATTCATAATGTATTCTGAATTTTACTTTTTGTCCCGAAATTGCAATATCAATTTTCTCATTCCTGTCATTCATCATAGCAAAGTCTGTTAATCTCACTTTACCTTCTCCGGTTCTGTCTGTCCTTTTCGATAAATTGATCTCAGCTTTTTCCTTTCTTTCTAATATGTAATGTTGAATCCCTTCATCCGATGGACCTTTTGGAAAATCAACCTGTCCGTTTTTTAAGACAATTACATTGTTGCATAGCTTTGACATGATTGCCATATTGTGACTTACAAATAAAACTGTTCGTCCTTCGTTTTGAGAAACATTCTGCATTTTACCAAGACATTTTTTTTGAAATTCAGCATCACCTACTGCAAGGACTTCATCTACTATTAAAATCTCGGGATCCAGATGAGCTGCGACTGCAAATGCAAGCCTGACATACATTCCCGATGAGTACCTCTTTACAGGAGTATCAATGTAACTGCCAATGCCTGAGAATTCCACTATCTCTTCAAACTTACTTTTGATCTCAGCTCTGGTCATTCCGAGAATTGATCCATTAAGAAAAATATTTTCTCTTCCAGTCAATTCCTGATGAAAACCTGTACCGACCTCAAGAAGCGATGCCACTCTTCCTTTTATTTTTATATTTCCTTTAGTTGGAGATGTCACTCTCGAAAGAATTTTCAGTAATGTTGATTTCCCCGCGCCATTTTTCCCTATAATACCAAGTATCTCTCCGTCTTTCACTTCAAAGTTTATATCTTTCAAAGCCCAGACATAATCCGAATTCCTTTTTACAGTTCTGTCATTTATTTCACCTAATTTTGAAAAAGGATCTTCCTTATTTGTTATCCTCGCGATAAATCTGTTTACATCCTGAACTATAGACTTGCTTGATACTATACCAAGTTTATATAATTTCGATATGTCTTCTACTTTTATTACTGTACTCATAATGTTGGCAATTTATTTGAAGCAGATATTTCTGAATAATGCAAATAATAATTTATCATGTTAGAAAGACTATCCTCAAGTGAGATCTCATTTTCCCAACCGATCTCAGATTTAATTTTTTTATTTGAACCTATAATTACCGAATTATCCTTTGGTCTTCTTAGACTTATGTCTTCTTTGATTGTAATATTTAAATTTAATATATCACTCATTATATTTATAATATTCTGAAGCGATATTCCGTAACCACTGCAAACATTGTATATTTCACCTTTCCTGCCTTCCTGAAACAGAAGGTAATATGCTCGGACTACATCCCTTACATCAATGAAATCTCTGACAATTGAAACGTCACCTGCAATTACAAAATCTCCATTGCTGTGAAATTTAAGTTCAACTAGCTGCTTTGTAAATGAAGCAACAGCAAAGTTTTCTCCCTGACCCGCGCCAATATGATTAAATGATCTGGTCAGTATAATGTCAAGTCCGTGAACTTCTACATATAATTTTGCAAGCATCTCCTGTGACAATCTGGCTATGCCAAATGGACTGGATGGATTTGGAATCTTCTCTTCTACTAGCGGCAGATCTGAGATTTTTACATCTCCATATTCTTCAGATGAGCCTACCAAAATAATTCTGCACATACTTCTTATTGTCTTTACCACCTCAAGAAGATTTAAAAATATATTTAAATTATTCTGGAAACTGTTTGCCGGATTTTCCCAACTTCCGGCTACACTGCTATACGAAGCAAGGTGCAGTATATAATCCGGCTGAAAATCATAAACAAGTTTGCACAGTTTTTCTCTTTCCCGTAGATCAGTCTTTTGAAAATTTATTTTTAAATTATTATAAAATTCATATTCAAAGTCAGGAATTTTTATATCAATCCCCAGTATTTCAAAATCTTCATTTTTGGAATTCAAATACTCAATAAAATTTCTGCTGACAAACCCTGAAAATCCGGTAATCAGATATCTTTTTGACCGATAATTATTTTTTCTTTCGGGCAATATTTTACTATTTTAAATATATTTTCAAAAGTCCTTTTTCATGTAATCTTCTTGCTGCTTCTTCAATAACGTTAAATTTTAACCCGCTCCTGATACTGATTGAAATCAAATCATTTGCTCCATCAGATAAATTAAGTACCCACATCATTGCATTTACAAATTCTGTTGTTGCTTTCTGTGAGCCAAGTGTAGGATACAATCCTCTTTTTCCAAGCTGCGGTTCACAATATGGTTTTGTATTCAAATAATATCTGTTGCCTTCAAGTACATATAAAATTTCCATGTACATATTGACTGACTTTTCAATTTTGTCAAAAGAAATGAAATCTTTATTATCCGAAGAAGTATGATACTCTTTGTATTTTCCATATCGGGTTCGCATCAAAGATCCTACAGGTAAATCAAATCCCGGTGAGCAGTATTGCCTTTCATCACTTCCTGTTGGAAAAAAATCTTCAATCAAATATTTTTTTTCATTCTGACTCAATGTAAGCTCTGCAGCTCTGTCAGCAAGTGTATTTCCTGCTCTGCTTTTTTTATAAGTGAAATTTCCTTTATCACCAATACACGTAAGTACATATCCTGCCTGAAGTTTTTTCTTAAGTTCGTTTCCATATTTTGATAAATACCAGATCGGACCTATCGTTTCGGGTAAGAATAAAAATCTATATGTATATCTTCTGTCCTTCTTCTTTTTTAATTCTTTAAAAAGAAAAGCTGAAACTAAGGGTCCTGATAATTCATTATTAGCCATTGATGGATGACAAATATAAGTCGATAGCAGTATTTCTTTTTTGGATTGACCGGGTATTACAGCTTCTCCCACAGTCATAGAACCTTTTGGATCTTTCTTCACATCAATAAAAACTTCATACTCACCTTTCTTCAATCCTTTGAATTGTTTATGTGTCAGACAAAAACCCCATCGGGAACTGTAGTACGAAGTCAGATATGGAATTACATTCGGCTGATCAGGCAAAGTATGTAAATGATTTTTAAGTTCATCTAAATTTAATTTCCCATTAAACTTTTCTGAATATCCAAGTAAATGAAGATTGTTTTTTTTGAAATCAATAATCTTCTTTCCGTTACTGTCCTTTATCCATGCATCTTTGACATTCCATTCAGGTGGTACATTCCAGTCAAAACATTTTGTGCCTGAAGGAACTTCAGTTACTTTAATATCTGCTATTTCAGATAAAATTTTTAAAGTCTCCCTGTTTCCGTCACCAGTCAGACTTCTGCATATCGGCCAGAGTCTGTCAAAATATTTTTCTATTTCCTTTTTCAAACTTATATTAAAAACTATTTAATTTTATTTTCATTATCTTTTAAAAATATCTGCAGGGTATTTTCAGTTTAAATCAAGCAGCTCAAGTATTTTTTCAGCAGCGGTATCAGCAGCTCTGCCCGGATTGTAAGTCAGCTTTTTTGCAAGCTCTTTTCTTTTATTCGAAAGTTCAAATGGATCTTTTAATGCTCTGTCAACTGCCATTTGAAGTTCTGAAACATTTTCAATAACAATACCTGTATGTCTTCCAGCATTTGCTTTAGGATCATTTTTAACAAACTCTGCAGTTGTATTTCCAAATCCGCTATAAGTTTTTTCAATCGTTCTCTCAAAAAATTCAGGACAATCAATATATATCACCGGCTTGTCGAGCAAAATAAACTCCAGCGCAACACTGCTCAGATCAGTAACCATCACGTCTGCTGCTGCAAGTAAGGGGTCAGCTTTTCCTGTTGTCACATTCTTGAAATTTTCATTCGAATCAAATTTTTCCAGCCGCTCTTTCCAGTTGATTCCTCCTGTATAAAATTCGTAGTTTGGTCCGTCTGCAGGACAATAACTTATTGGGTGAAGTTTTACAATCACATTTACATTGTTGATTTTCAATAACTCTTCAATTACATTTTCACCTTTCATCCTTAGTGAAAGACCTTCATCCCATGAAGGTGCATAAAGAATAGTTTTTCTATTCGGATCCAGACCAAGGTCATTCAAAACATTTTCCCGATTAAAAGCTCCGTTCAAAAGTTGGTCAGATTTTGCATATCCAATATCAAATAATTTGATATTCATTTCTTCAAGCGAATAATCTCTTATCGTATTTTCTGTTTGTTCTCTGTGCAAAGGACTTGTAAGAAAATGTATATCAAAATTTTTAAAATCATTTTTCATGTATGACTGATACTTCACCGGCTGATTATGGTTTATATGTATCCTCAAAGTTCTTTCATTCCCAATACCATATATGTGTGGTGATAAAAAAATATCTGCTTCAGACAATTCAGAATTGAATTTCACATGATATTGCTTATTCAGAGGAATTTCAAAAACATTAAGTTCCTCAGCACCCGGATAAAAAGTTGAGATATAAAAAGAAATTAGATTAGTTTTTTTTTTCAATGATTCATAGATCGGAAAGATATACGGGATAAAGGAAAGTTCTTCAATATCTAATATTAATATCTTTTTCCCTTTTACTTTATCAAAGACCATACCTGATTTTATTTTGAACCGGCTTGTCCCTTTTCCATTACCTTTATTCACTAAAGAATATCAGATAAGATTTTTTCTAAATCGGACTCTGATATTTTTCTTGGATTATTTTTTAATCTTTCTGTATTCACATTCTTAGAAATGATATTTATATCCTCAGAAGATTTGATCCCCAGGTCAGTCAGATTTATTTTCAAACCAAGACTGTCAATAAATTCGATCAAAAACTTTTTAGCATCAGAATTACTTTTAAATCCAAGAATTTTTGAAAGTTCATCCATTAGCACTTTATGTTCTTCCTTATTAATACCTTCAGAAATATTTTCATCATTTAAATTATAATTGAATTCCAAAAACCCTGGCAGCGTTACACAAACCGCCTGTCCGTGAGGAATTCCGTATTCTGAAGTCAGTGTATATGAAACAGCATGCGGCGCAGTTGTCTTTGAAATGTTGATCGCCCTACCTGCCAGATTTGATGCCATACACATATTAAACCTTGCACTTTCGTGCGGATCTTTTACACATTTCTTCAGATTTTTCAAAATTAAAATTATAGATTCCTTAGAATATTCACGAGACTCTTTAGTGGAATTTACTGACCAGAAAGATTCTACTGCCTGACAAAATGCATCAATACCTGATATAGCAGTCTGTCTGCTGTCAAGGCTGTATGTAAGTTCCGGATCGACAATTGCAATATCAGGAAGTATAAATTCGTCTGCCATTGAATATTTATCAATACCTGAATACACTACTGCAAAATGTGTAGACTCACTTCCGGATCCTGCTGTTGTTGGAATAGCAATTAAGTCTTTACCCTTGATTGAAATATTTTTCTTACCCATAATCAGATCTTCAGCAGTTTCAGAATGAGTGGATAGAATATTAATTGATTTAGCAATATCTATAACATTTCCACCACCTACTGCAATTACTATATCAGAATCAGATTCATTAAATAATTCTATCCCTTTTTTTACATTTTCAATTTCCGGAATTTCACCAACTTCATCAAAGTGTACTGTCTCAAAATTTCTGTCAAGTATTTTTAGTTTTCTCTCCGCTCCTGAAATTGAATATGAATTTTTTCCAGTGACAAGAAATATCCTTTTTACAATCTGAATATCAATCAGATCAGTTAACTTTTTAATACTGCCATTTTCTATAATTACTTTTTGTGTCATACTAAAGCTGATTCAGAAACTTCATGAAATCATTTCTATTTTCCATTGGCGATGATGAAGGTCTACCAAGATCTGATCTTGAATTTTTATTTATTCTGATCTCAAGAAGTGAAGGACCGAAAGAATTTTTTAGTACGTTAAAATCATTTTTTATTTGTTCCCTTGTTTCTGCAAGCAAAGTAGTTTTATAGCCGCAGGCTTTTGCAATTTCTGTAAAACTTATCTTAAACCCTGCTGTTGGCTGTCCACCAACAGATTCATGCGCTCCGTTATTTAGAATTATGTGTTTCAGATTTTCAGGTGCTTCAGATCCTATGAGAGCTAATGATCCCATATGCATTAATACCGCTCCGTCTCCGTCGAGTATAAATACATTATTATTTTTTTTATTTAAAGAAATTCCTAATGCTATTTGTGAACTGTGTCCCATCGATCCGACTGTAAGAAAATCATTTTGATGACCAAAGATTTTTTCATCTCTGAATTCATACAGCTCACGTGAAGTCTTCCCCGTTGTAGAAATTATTATGTCATCTTCATTTGTAAGTCCGGCAATTAATTTAATTGCTTCCTCTCTGCTAACAGGATAATTATTTTCGACATTATTTTCTGATTTATAACTTTCAAAAAATCCTTCCGATATCAGCATTGCTGCAGGACAGTTATTTGATATTGAAATTTCGTACAATTCTTTAATATCTTTTTTCACTTCGTTATTTTCAGAACTAAAAATTCTGAAAGGTATCTCCAGACTTTTCAGCAATTCGATCATCACCCTTCCCTGCTTTATATGTTGAGGCTCATCCTTCTTTCCGGGCTCGCCTCTCCAACCGATCATTAACATTACAGGAATTCCATAAACCTCAGTATCAGAAAGTGACAGCAAAGGATTTATTGCATTACCGAATCCGGAATTCTGCATGTAAACTAGACCCGGGTTTCCTGTGGAAAGATAATGCCCTGCTGCCAGTGCGACAGCAGATCCTTCGTTTGTACTAATGATATGATTTTCAGGAGATACATTATCATTTACAAAAGAACAGAAGTTCTTAAGAAGTGAATCCGGAACTCCTGTATAAAAATGTATTTTGTTTTCAGAAAGTAACTTGAAAAAATCTGCCGGCTTCAATTATTATTTTCCTCCGGGGATTAAATTTAAAATCTCATTAATTGACATCATATTGTTATCTGTTTCATAAGATCTTCCATTCTCCAATATTGATTTTGCAGTTTCAATCATTGCAGGATATGCACTTCTTAAAAGATGGTTTGCATAAATTACGATACTCACTCCCGCTTTTTCAAGTTCAGATTCATAGATAGAACTGTAGCTTGAAGGTACTGCAATCAGCGGCACTTTACTTTCAAATTTTTCATACTCTCTGCAGAATTCCAATATTTCATCAGGTGATTTTTCCTTACTGTGAATCATAATTCCGTCCGCACCTGCATTGATATAAGCCTCAGCTCGTTGTAAAGCATCCTCAAGACCTGCCTTCAGAATAAGACTTTCTATCCTTGCTATGATCATAAAATCTTCCGTGACTCTTGATCTTTTTCCCGTATTTATTTTTTCACAAAAATTTTCTATCGATTCCTGAGTCTGATCTACATCAGTTCCAAAAAGGGAATTTTTCTTTAAGCCGGTTTTGTCTTCAATTATAACAGCGGAAACACCGAGCCGTTCTAATGTTCTTACGGTAAATGCAAAATGCTCTGTCCTGCCACCTGTATCTCCATCATAAATGATCGGCTTTGTAGTAACTTCTATAATATCATTAAGTGTATGAAGTCTTGCAGTGACATCAACAGTTTCTGTATCTGGTTTTCCTTTTGCAGTAGAATCCGTAAGACTGCTAAGCCACATACCATCGAATTCAACTTTCACTCCATCTCTTTTTGAAAAAATATTTTCGACAATAAGTCCGGTAATTCCATTATGAGCTTCAATAATTCTAAGAAGGGGTTTTACTCCCATTAATCTCTTAAGTTTTTTCATCCTGACATCCGGTGTAGTGCCGACATCTTTAAGAGTTTGATTAAGCTGTGTGGATGAGATCCCTTCAGTATATTTTATCTCTATCAGCTCCCCTCCCCATTCTTTCAATGCGTCTATAACTCTCTGCCTGGTTTGCTTTTGCACACCGTCTTTCCAGTCATCACCGTGAACTACGAAATCAGGTTTCAGCTTTTGAAGATTAGGAACATAATCTAGAGTCTCCTGCGGTATTACATTTTCAACTCCTTTAATACTCTTTATGATAATTTCTCTCTGATCAAATGTAAGTGCCGGAAGTCTTTTATAACTCGCAATAGCTTTGTCAGTAAGAAGACCAACTGTTACCTCACCTAACTTTTTGGCTTCATTTATTATATTTAAATGTCCCGGGTGTATCAGATCTGCACTCATCCCAACATATACTTTTTTCATAATGGTTTTCCTGTATTATTTAAATTTATTTTCCAGTCGTCACTTAATAATTTATTTCTAAACTCTCTGCTAAAAAGTATATTCAGTGTGTATCTGATCTGAGCAAAATAGAAAGCACTTCTAAACTTTGCATAATATTCGCTTTTCTTATTATCTAAAATTCCAAATCGGTTTTTTTTAATAATCCATCTGACCCATTGCTTAGAGGCATAGAACATATTTTTAAGTAATGCTTTTTTTCCTTCCTGATCAATTGCATAAATATTATATGGAATACAAATACCATTATTATAAAATCTTCTTTCAATATCTTCAACTGTAGCATTTTTTTTTGCTACCTGGTAATGATACATTACTGCGTCCGGAGCCCATCCAATAAGATATTTTTTTTTGAATAATTTTTTCCAAAGCCCGGTTTCACCGTCACCCATCAGCCATTCTCCAACCATCTCCGGATTAAAACCACCAACTTCAAAAAGTACATCCCTTTTAATACTGAGATTACCTGCATTCATATAAAGACCAACTTCAAATTTAATATCTTTTCCATAATCTAATTTCCCAAGCTGTCTCTCATAATCAAATATCCATTCAGGCGGATCTTCATCCCATTTGATCTTGATCTTGCCAGCTACTCCTACTACTTCATCTGACATACTAAACACATTTGCAATTTCTTTAAGCCAGTCCTTTACGAGAATTCCGTCATCATCAGTGAAAGTAAGTATTTCATTGCTTGCCGCAAGAATTCCAATTTGTCTTGCATAAACCTGCCCTGGTCTCGGAACAAAATAATATTTTAGATTTATCTCAGGATACCTTTCAATGTAATCTTCTATAACTTCTTCTGTATTATCACTTGAGTTATTGTTAACTATAATAATTTCAAAATCAGATTTTTCGTAATTCTGTACAACTAACGAATCCAGGCACATTGGGATGATCTTCGCTCTGTTAAATGTAGTAACGATTACTGAGATCTTCATCAGTTTATTATATCAGAAAATTTTGACATACCTTTTTTTGAGCTTTTGGAGATGTGAAATTATAATTTTAAGTCAATTCACAGTTCAACAAATATCTATTCTTCAGATATTCCTTTACCAAAAATCCTTTTAATTAGGTTTACTATCCGTTAAAGTTGAAACAAGATTTTCCGGCAGTATAAAATCTTCAGAATCTAAAATTCTTTCACACAGAAAATCCACATGCTTATTTTTTCCAGGCAAAAGATGTTCAAGCTTTGTAAAATCTATTAGCAGATCATCTTTTATTGTAGGAGGCATTGGAATTTGCTTTCTGATAAAATAAGTATAAGCATACTTCATTGCCAGTTCATGCATTTCTTTGCTAAGCGGCTTTATCTCTGAAGTGTTTTCTAATAATTCTGCATATTTATTTTTATCAATTCCGTCATAAGTAAATCCTTTTCCTGAATAGTGTGCCTCACCTGCAAGTATTACCGGTTTTCCCATAAGTGAAAGCTCCAGACCGCCCGTCCCCAGGACAGTTACTCCTCCTGATAATAAATTATAAAAATCTAAAGGACTGATATCATCATCCATAGTAATTACTTTTATGTGATCAGGAAGATCGGGAAAATTCTTTTCAATATATTTTTGACAACCTGTATCTGGATTATCGTTGAGTTCAGATGGATGAATCTTTATTAACCATTGCACCTCAGTTACTTCTTTAATAATATTTATAGTTTCACCCAGCCATTCATCAAAATTTTTATAAATCATTGGAAAATAATCTGAGACTGCATCCCAGTTTATATGAGTCATTATTCCCCACACAGGTTTATTTTTATCCAGGTTATATTTTGAATATAAATGTTCTGTATCACCCCGGTATTCTTTTAGTAAACCCCGCATATCATGAGCAATATTTTCTTTATATCTTCCGGAAAGAAACTTTGACAATTTTCTTTTATTATTTTCATTTAATTCTTCCGCTTTGATTATATTCCAGGCATTATCATGCAACGTTAAAAAAGTTTCATTCATTTTTTTAACAGTTCCAAATTGAAAATGAACATTTAGATAACTGCAAATATATGAATTTATTGTGATATTTTTGCTAAGTGATGTAGTTAAAGCCGGACCCCAGTCAGCATAAATTCCATGAGACATAAATACTTTATCCGGATTAAGTTTTTTCAGAATATTTGATGAAGCCTCGGCAACTACAAGAACTGTAAAAGAATATTCTTTCAAAATTTCTTCCTGACCAATAAAGTTACTACTCTTTGTATGTCGTATCATTGCTGATTCAAGATTATTACCAAGAGCATAACCATTTAAAGAAATCGATTTATAATTCGTCAGATCAGTTTCCAATGATGTTTTACGTAACTCATAAATTCTCTCGGGTGTTATATGCTCACTGACATATGAATACTCTACTCCAAGATTATCCAGTACAGCAGAGTTTTGTCTTATACATGATTTGCAAAATTTTCCCCATTCTTTCACAGGCAGGTCAGGATGATCAACTCTTTTTGCACATGCTTTATATACTCCATCACATAAAACCACATGAACTTTATTTCCTCTGAGCTTTAATGAAGCAGCGAGCATCCCTTCTATATTTGTCTGTACAATCATTCCACCTGTAGTCCAGAATAATACTTTTTCTGAATTCTTACCTGAATTCACTCCTTTACTGTATAATTTATTGATCTTTTTTTTCCGGTTTAGATCTTTAATAAACTTCAGTCTGAACAGTCTGCTTTTTACAATTGAAATTGGATTCAAAATTTCTTTAACTTGTTTTCTTTTTAAATTTGTAGTATTTATAAAATTGGATTTACACCTTCAGGGATAAGTCCGTTTTTCCTGATGTGATCTGTAAATCTGAATAACAACAGATCATTATATTTTCTTGCAGTAATCTGAATTCCAAATGGAAGTCCGTCAGGCGAAACAAATACCGGACAACTAATAACAGGTAAATGGCTTAATGTCCACATCAAAGAAGGGTCAGGCTTTTCATTTTCATTTCTTAATGGTGCAGCCCCTGCCGAACTTAATGATATTACGATGTCAACATCTTTAAAATATTCTTCCATAGCAAAAGCTATTTTTTCCTGATCCTTTAAAGAAGTATGATATTGATCTACTGTGATTTTATTTCCCCGTTCAAAGATCTCGTTCATTACAGGAGATATAAATTCAGGTTTTTTAAATTCTTCCTGAAAGTAATATGAAAGTGTTTTATCATATATCATTTGATGAACCTCATGAGACTGTTTTGTAATTTCAGGAAGTTTTGCTTCTTCTATTTCAATATCATCAGTTAATGAAATTTTATTAACCAGTTCTTCAATTGCCTTCTTTGCATATTCAGGTGCGAAATCCCAGGTATGTGTTTTCGCAAACGCAACTCTCCATTTTCTTTCTGACGGTTTGTTTTGTCTTTGCTCATCAGTTAATGCATTATGGCTAAAAGGATAATTTGAACCGTGAACTCTTACGACATGAAATACAGTTTCAAGATCTTCATACCTTGATGTAAAAAATCCTACCGTATCAAGACTGTCAGTTGTCTTAAGCATACCAGTTCTGGGAATAAGTCCGAAAGAAGGTTTGCATCCATATACTCCACAAAAACTAGCTGGGCGTACTATTGAGCCGGCTGTCTGAGTCCCAATCGCTGCCGGAACCATACCAAGTGCAACTGCTACTGCAGATCCGCTTGATGAAGTTCCTGGAGTTCTTGTAATATCATGTGGATTGAGACAGTTTCCAATTTCATGAACTGCAAATTCTGCTGTATCAGTTTTTCCTGGAATTATCGATCCCTGTTGTTTCAGATAAAATATAATTCTCGAATCATTTCCTGATGTAAAATTTTGCCATAAGGGACTTCCCATTTGCGTAGGAAAATCATATGTATTAAATATATCTTTTATTCCAACAGGAATTCCTTCAAGTTTTCTTATATTACATCCGGTATTTAATCTCTCAGTAATTTTTTCTGCCTGATCAAATAGAATTTTTTTATCATATATTATCCAGACTTTATATTTTTCATTATATTCCTCTATCCTCTTTATACATGCTTCTGCAATTTCCAATGGAGTGATAAGATTATTCCGTAAAGATTCAGTAATTTCAGAAATGCTCTTTTGAAGAAAAATATTCTTTTCTATGACTGATGTTTCCATATTATTTATTTGCTCTCCTTAACTCTTCCTCTTCTATTAATTGCTGAGCAAGAGGCAATATCCTTTCTTTATTCTTTCGTGTCTTTTGAATTACCGGAAGTTCGATATTTTTAATTTCATCTAATCTCTTTTCTTTCATCAATTTATAAAATTCTTCTTTACTCATTCCGGTTATTTTCAGATAATATTCCAGTGATTCCGGTATTTCCATATCGTATTTATTTGCAAGCTCAAACCCTTCTTCACGTGATAGCAGACCGTTCCTTACATCTACACTTGCCTGATAAGTAGATCTGCCATATCCTCTCTTAAGATAATTTGTAAAGTCGTGCATTCCGGGCATTATACATTCAGCACTTTTATAACCTTTGTATGTCCCTTCAATCTCAGTCTCTTTCCAGCCATAAGTATCTCTTACAAATTCCATTTGTCTTTCATCATCCCAAAAAATATAATCTCCTAGGTGCATCAGTCTAACTCCTGATTCTTCCAGCTCTTGCACCGAAGGGTAAAAAAATGGTTTCATATCTTTCATTGAAATATAATCACACACCATATCCTGAGGATCTCTCTTTCTCGATACTTTCATAAAATAATCTACATTGAATTCCATCAAAGGATTTTTGTATGAAGATCTTCCTGAAGATTCAGCTATAGACTCTCCAAATATCAGTAGAGGTATATTAAATCTTACAGCAGCTTGCAATGGAAATGCAGGCACTCCAGCGTGACAATGCCAGCACGTATCACCAATGGCTTCCAGTGACTTCTTCGCTAATCTGTTTACAAGATCACGGTTTGGTGTGAACATTATATGATCTACATTAAATTTCTCAAGTGAATTCAAAAGATTATACCATCCGGTTTCACTAAACCAATTATGTGAGAAAGTAACTGCAAGAGGTTTCATTTTGTAAATTTTCGTTAATACGTGCAACTGAAATGTACTGTCCTTTCCACCACTTATAGGCACTATACAGTCATAATTATTTCCAGACAAATCTTTTGCTTTATCAAGTATTTCACGAAGCTGCTTTTCCTTTTCTACCCAGTCAATATGGATCTTTTGTTCTGAAGACTGACATGCCTGACAAATTCCCATTTCATCAAACTTGACACCTTCCTGAGTCTGAGGTATGCAGCATCTTATACAATACTGCACTCCCGTCATTCTGGGCTCGTTTAATTTTATTTCACTCATTTGTTTTTTATATGCTTTTTAACTTTTTCAAATTCCCTTTTTAAAATTGAATATACTGCAGCATCAAGATACTCTCCTTGCTTATATAAAACCTGACGCAAAATTCCTTCTTTTTTCATTCCTGATCTTTCACAAACTTTTATCATGCCTTTGTTTGCAATTGTTTGTCCTGAAGAAATTCTGTTCAAATTCAATGTATCAAAACCGTATTTTATTAACAGCTCATATACTTCACTCGCTATTCCCTTTCCCCAGTATTTTTTATCTCCTATCAAAATTGCAAGTTCCGCGCTTCTGTTTATTCTGTCAATTTTTTGTATTGCTGCATTTCCAATATGAAGATCATTTTTTTTCCACCTGATCGCAAATGCAGTTTCATCTTTGCTTTTTTCAAGATGTTCTATATATGATAATGTCTTTGATCTCGTATTTGGAAATCGGGCATGAGAATTATCCCTGCATACTTCTTCGTCATTAAGCCAGTTTATATACCTGTCTGAAATATCATTTTGAGATAACTGTGACAAATATATTTTATTTCCTATTAAAAATGGATTGATCATTTTAATAATTTTTAACTTACTTTTTCTTTCACTTTCAGTTCCTCTGATATTACTCTGATACAATTTTTAATTCCACCTTCAAATATATTATCAGATATATACGTTTCTTTTTTTTCATCCAAAAGATTAAATAAACTTTCCGAATTTGCATCTGAGGATTCTATGCCGGCATTTTCAAAAGCTTTCATAAGCGAGTCATTAATAGGAAATAATTTCAAACTCACTGCTCTTTTACCCATCGACCTCGCTTCAAATAATGCAATTGAATTATAACCAATTATCAGATCGGCTTGCTCTATTAGCTCATGTACAGCTTCATTGTTTACATGTATCATCGTAACTTTTTTTATTTCTTTTTCTTCCAATATCTTTGACAGATCCTCTGACATTTTTTCTGATGGGTGAAGTTTTATCTTTAAATTTATTTTAAGATCTGATTTCTCCGAATATTCAGAAACAGCATTTATTAATTTTCTGAACGGGTGAATTTCATAATTATGTATTCCTATAATGTCCAATGGCTGAGAAAGAAAAAGAATATTAAAATCATTTTTAATTTCCTTCTCAATTAAATCTCTCTTACTTTTAAATATCTTATCAAGATAAGGATGTCCTGTCACTCTGATATTTCTTTCAGGAAAATATTCATCTGTCATTTCCTTTTTTGTAAGTTCATCCATTACGCAAACTATATCTTTTAATTCTGGAATATTGTGATCAGCATAGAGCCATCTTCTCCTGTAGTCTTTCCAGAAATCAAGAATCACAACACTTGGAATACTGTCTCTGTAAGCAATATTTCGAAAAAGCTGTTCTGTATTGCCTCTTCCGGTAGATGTTAAGATCATATCAGGTGAAACAGTATTTACAATTTCTTCTGCAGTCTCAATGTTAATCATGTCACTAATGATCTTAAAATTCAAACCTGCATTTTCCGAAATTACTTTACTTAAATTTCCACAGTAAACATTCAAATTATATTCCGGATCTGCATCTAGCTTCTTAGCAACTTCAGAAACTACCAAGCCGCCTCCCGGATCTACAAATATTATCAGAATATTCTTTTTTGACATTTAAACTTTGACGGAATTTTTAGATTCGTATTCTTTTAATTCATTTACATTCTCATAAACTTTTTGATATGCATTCACTACATCTTCAAGATCGGCTTTTGAAAAACTTGGTCTCATGAATTCGTGAGTAAAGACTTCATCGTAAAACATTCTTTCAGTAACTGGACAAATTCCTTTTTCATATGAAACATTACCTTCATATCTGGGACAATTAAAAGAGCACTGATTCAGTCTCTGCTGATATAATGGTTGCAAATACAACGGTGCTGCAAACCCGCAACCGATGATTGGTGAATTTTCTCTGAGCACCATAGTTGGAAGTTCTGCTCTCAATGCATCTACAAAAGTATTCCTGTGTATTCCAATAATCTCTTTATTGAATTTAAATGTTTGTAAATAATATACATGCTTGCATCCTTCCTTTACTAATGGCGGTGTAATACCGGGAAGCTTACCGATAATACCTGACAGATAATCCGCGTACTCAATTCTTTTTTCAATCAGACCTGGAAGTTTTTTCAACTGCTCTGTTCCGACTGCTGCTTCCATTTCTGTCATTCTGTAATTGAATCCGAAAATATTTTTTATATCTTTTGTCTTCTTTCCTGCGACTACTGCTTCACCGTGATTTCTGATCAACTGAATCTTCTCGGCAATTACCGGATCATTTGTGACTATCATTCCGCCTTCACCTGTGTGAATGTGCTTATGATAATTCAGGCTGAATACTCCGACATCACCAATAGTACCAACCAATTTTCCTTTGTAAGTTGACATAGGCGACTGAGCGCAGTCTTCTATTACTTTCAGATTATGTTTTTTTGCGATTGCCATTATCTCATCCATGTCTGAAGGATGTCCTAAGATATGAACAAGTAATATAGCTTTAGTCCTTGGAGTAATATTTGCTTCAATGCTTTTCGGATCTAAACAAAATGTGTCTTCATCAATATCAGCAAATATAGGTACAGCGCCATAGATCAAAGGTGCAATTGCTCCGGCTGTCATTGTATATGGCGAGACTATCACTTCATCTCCCGGACCAATATCACATGCACCCATGCATGCATACAGTCCCGAAGTATTTGAATTCACTGCCATACAGTAGTCAACACCGAATGCATCTGCCCAGTTTTTTTCAAATACCTTTACCATTGGTCCACCGTAAAAATCCGGATTCCATGTACCAACATACTGAGAAAGATTTCCTGAATCTAATACTTTCATTACAGCCTTTTTTTCTTCTTCCCCTATTGTATTACTCTGAGGAAATATTTTAGTCCGGACTGGAGTGCCTCCGGTTAATGCTAATTTTGTCATATTCTATTTTCTCTGATTTTATTTATTAAATCAAAAATTTTTATTGAGTTTTCTGCAGGTGAATGTAATTCTTGTTTATTATTAATTACGTCAAATATATTTTCATATGCGTTTGGTAATGCATATTCAAACTTTACCGGCACTGAACTTTCTAAATTTAATGAAGTGTATCCTTTAAATACCGGATTTGATATTACTTCATATCTTTCAATCTCATTCTTAAAATTAAACTTTATCCTTCCTGCTGTACCGACTATATCTATTTCAGCGAAGGATAATTTACCTGTATCAAGTCCGATAAAAATCAATTCAGGTCCTTCATTATATTTTAAAATAAAACTCACAGATTTATCAGAATCAGTAATTCCCTTCTTTGATGAAAAGCTGAGCACTTCATCCGGAATTCCGAAATACCATAAAGCCAGATCAATATAATGAGAAGCATTGTGTACAAGACCTCTTGAATAATAAAAAGTTACCGATTCTATTCTGCCGGTATTTTGTTTATCAATATCTTTATTAATTTCTATAAATTCATTTAAAAACCTTCTCGTATAATTTACCTGAAGAGGAATCCCTGCTTCACTATACTTTTCGCAAATAGATTCTATTTCATCAAGATTCAAAGCTAGAGGTTTTTCACAGAATACAAATTTTGGTTTGTAGTCTTTTATATATAAAATGTCATTTAGAATTTTGTAATGTGATTCGTCATTTGTAACAATTGAAATTATATCCGGCATTTGTTCACTCAACATATTTATATAATTTTCATAACATGAAATATTTGAATGACTGCTTATTAAATCAAGTGTTTCCTGATTTTTTTCAGCTACAGAAATAAATTCAAACTTATCTGAATTTTTCAATGCTCTGAAATGTGTCAATGCACCTTCCCTGTCGTCTGACCAGTCCGCATCAAACCTGTATCCAATATCTCCACAGCCAATTATTGCAGCTGAATATTTATTTACTTTACTCAAAGATTCGAAACTGTCTTTTGTATGACTTCAGAATTTATTTTTAACAACTCCTTATTTTCATCTAAAAAATTTAAAATATCCTCAAGCCCAAATTCTTTATTTATCTTATTTAACTCAGTATAAATTTTTTCTATGAACTGAAAATCTTCTTTCGTATCAAGAGCTAATCTTACACTATAATTCCTTTTCCATTTATCCGGAGTCTTTATATTAAAAAGTTTATATTTATTTTTACCAGTCCTGAAAAAATATAAAGATACATGTTCCCTGTCTTCGGGATCATCTGTAATTTCACTGATATATTTTAGATCTTTAAAAGTGAAAACTCTGATGTCCATTCCGATCGGTATTTCACGGACTTCATTTTCCACATATCCGATATTAGTTACATAATCATATTCAGGGTAATTTTCTATATATTCCTCAATCACGCTATCCATTACTTCCGGATCCATCAGCGGACAGTCACCGGTGATCTCGACGATAATATCACCTTTCAAAGTTTCCACTGCGCCGACAACTCTGCCTAGTACGTCATCCTCACTGCCTCTGAACACAGCAACATTTAATTCTTTTCCCAGCTCTTCGATTCTGTCATCTGCATCATTCGATGAAGTAGCGATCACAATTTCATTTATATACTTTGATCGTTTCAGTCTGTCGATAAGAATTTCCAAAACCGGTTTACCGTTAATTTCCATCAGTACTTTCCCGGGCAGTCTGCTTGAGGTCATTCTTGCTTCAATCGATGCAACTATTTTTTTATCTTTTATCAAATTTACTTTTTTAACAAAATAGTATTTTTCTTAAAATGCTTTGCATATCCTTCATTATACATAGTCTCAGCTTTTTCATAAATGTCATGCTGAAAAAAAGATTCAGGAACATTCAAAATACTCTTAACATAAACTGTATCTGAATTGCTGTTGTAAATATGTTCATATCTTTCATTAACCTTTTTATCATACTCGGATGCTTTTCCTGAGAACATATCTGAATATGCAGTTTTAATATTATTGTCTTTTAAGCCAAATGTTAGTGCAAGCACTAATGCAATTCCGAAAGCTGCATTCGGAATCCTTGCAGTAAATAAATTAAATTTATTTCTAAAGTAATAAAGGAATACGACAATGTTATAAAACCAGCAAATTAAAAATATCAGATAAATAAAATTTAAGATCCGCCCGTAGGGTGCTTCCGCTATACTCCAAAATATTAGAAATGAATTTACCACCATCAATCCTGCAAACAGCACAAAAGCAATTAATGGATTTATTTTAAATACATCATTAAGTGAATTATCATTTATAAGTTTTTTAAAAACAGGCAGCAATAAAAATGTCACTAATAACAATGGCGTTATGAATGTCCATTTCAATATTTCCAGCGAAGCAAATGAAAGTGCATTTGTAAATGAAAATAAAAAATCGTGATTACCCGGATACTGCAAAGCTCTCGAGACATTGCCTGGAGCGGAGCTGACAATCAATACTCCGATCAAACACAAGATCAGATATATTAATGTATAATAATTTACAGATCTGTTTTTGATAAAATTTATTACCAGCAACGCAGTCAATAACATAAACATTGTCCCGCCGACAATTTCACACGATCCAATTAGTGCTCCTAAAATAATTACACATGGGATCATGTATAATAATTTTTTTGATTTGCTGATTGCATTTTGCTGATTTGAATAAACTATTAAAAATAAAAAGGAAAGAATAATTCCGACATTATAAAACAGAACAGAGATAAGCCAGTAAAAACCCTGACCTATTGACGGCATTGAGTAAAGACAGACAAATACTATTGAAAGAGTTAATAATAATCTCTCGTTTAAATTAAGACTGTTTCTTGTAAATCTTGATATAAAGAAATGAATGGTTACAAAATAAAGTATCATCATAAAAAATGTAGCGAACTTGTAACCTGCAATTGAATTAAAACAAAGTGGATTTACTAAGATCAGTAAATATCCAAAATACCTTCCACCCCAGAATTTATATAGTACTCTGAATGCTTTTGAAAATCCGAATGTGAATAACTCTCCGCTGTAGTAGAAATCCTCTGATGTAGGCTGATTGTAATAGTTTAAAAGGAGAAAAGGAATTAATGACAATATTGCTATTATTCCAAATGTTATATAAATCTTAACAGGAAGACCATTTCCTTTTTCAATTATTTGATCTTTATTTGTCAAGATCTATAAGTCTGAAAATTCCAGTTAAATTTTAATCTAAGTAATCTTATATTTTTACCTTTCAGACGTTTCATTTAACATCATATAAACATTTCCCATTTTAACACTGTATCTTCCTCAATTTCTTCAGCAGCTATTTTCCCGATTAATTTATTTATCTCTGAAGGACTGATTCCTGCAGCCGGTCTTTTCCAGGTAAGATGAGATTCGCTTATGACTTCACCTGCATTTATTTTCTTTGATGAAACCAGACTTCTCCTGGCATTCTTTATTGCCGCATCTTCTGAGCCGAGTGCTTTCTTTTTAAAATCACCTGTAATCAGAAAAACTCTTTCCATTTCCCTGAAAAAGTTTTTCAGGTCCTCTTTATCCATTGCGTGATAATGATCATTACCAGGTAATGTCTTATCAAATGTAAAATGTTTTTCAATTACAGCAGCACCAAGTAAAACTGCAGTTTTAAGTACATCCATATTTCCGGGAAGTGTATGATCAGAATAGCCCGGTACTGCATCAGGAAATATTTTTTTTTGATCAAGTATCATTCCGAGATTTGCATTTTCATCAAGTGTAGGATAATTCAATATACAGTGTAAAAGACAAAGTTTATTTCCATGTCTGTTAATCACATCCACAGCTTTTTTTATCTCATCTGTATCAGAAGCACCGGTAGAAAGCAAAATTGGTTTACCAAATCTGCACATGTATTCAATAAATGGAATGTTTGTAATATCAGAAGATGAAATTTTATAAACAGACATCAGATCATTAAGTAAATCAGCAGACACTGTATCAAAAGGTGTTGACATGAATTCGATCCCTGCCTTGTCACATTCGGATTTTAAAAGTTCGTATTCTTTCTTTCCAAACTTGTCATATTTTTTAAAAAGCTCAAACTGACTCTCGGTCGGCTCTTTATTCAGATCCCAGTAATACGGACTGTCTTTTGATGCAAGTGTTTCAGCTTTATATGTCTGAAATTTTATTGCATGAGCACCGCCTTCAGCAGCTTCATATATCAGACGCTTCGCAAGTTCAAAATCACCTTCATGATTTACTCCTGCCTCTGCGATCACATAAGGTCTGTTAATAATTAAAGGATCGTATGTATTGAATATTTCTGTAATTTTCATATCTGTTTTTTTAAAAACGAAAAAAGCTCATTGCAAAAAATTGCTGTTTAAAATTTACAATTAAGAAATTTAAAACTTCAATTCGTAATTTTTAATTTTTAACTGCTCTTACCACGTCGTCCATCCTCCGTCCACTACCATATTATGACCTGTTACATAGCTTGATGCATCAGAAAGTAAATAAACTGCAGCACCTGCAACTTCGTGATTGTAACTCATTCTCTGCAGAGGTGACATTTCTGAAAAATTCTTTTCAAACTGATCTTCATGATTATTCCATACTCCGTGAGGTGTGATCTGATTTACCCTCACTCCTTTATTTGCCCAGTATGTTGCAAGATATTGTGACAATGCCATTACTCCGCCTTTTGAAGCAGAATAAACTGCCGGTGTTCCAAGAGAAGTATCTTTGTATAGATTGTGATTTGGTGCGACCACCGAATAAGTAGATGGCATATTTATTATTGAGCCGTGTCCATTCTCTGCCATGTATCCGCCGATGATCTGACACGTCAGGAAAGTACCTTTCAAATTAGTTTCCACTACTGCATCCCAGTTTTCATCAGTATAGTCTTCAAATTTTAAAAAAAATTTTGCAGTCTTATTCTGATGACAATTTATAAGTCCGTCTATTCTGCCGTACTTTTCAATTGCTGTATTTTTCAATCTTTCTACATCAGCTCTTTTAGCCACATCAATAGTAACACCTGTCATTTCTCTTCCAAATTTTTCACTTAACGTCTTTGCATGTTCTTCAGATCCAGCACCTTCCCTGTCTGCGATCACTACATTTGCCCCAAACTGGCAGCAGGCTTCCGAAAAAGAACTGCCAATAAGTCCCATTCCTCCGGTGATAATTATTACCTTATCTTTTAGTTCGAATTTTTCTTTGAAATTTATTTTACCCGGATCAGTTGTTTTTAATTGCATAAAATTATTTAATTTATTTGCTTTAAAATTTCTAATGCTGTTTCAAGATCTTTCACTCCTCTATTCAGATCTGCGACCGGCTTTGCATTACCTTTGATCACTTCAGTAAAATGCTTCATCTGTTCGGTGTAACTTTCATCAAGTAATTCATATGCACCTTTACCAGTCTTTATTATTTCAGTCTTGTCCTGATAAAGCAGTGTCAAATTCGGTTTCATAAAATCCCAGTAAATTGTTCCTTCAGTTCCAATGATCTGGCAGTTTCTGTAATATGGTTTCTGATAAAAATTAAGATGTATGTTTGATACTATTCCTGATTCATGTCTTAGAAGTATCTCTGCACCTTCTTCTGCGTCTATTCCTAATATTCCTTCACCTGTCCTCATTGCTTTTACTTCAGTGATATTTCCAAAAAAGTCTGTCAGATAATTTTGTTCATGAATAGATGTAAGCACTACTCCGCCTCCCATTGATGAATTTGATGCATAACTTTTTTTATAATCTTCATACTTGTGCCAGTCAGGCATATATGTTCCGAACTGGGACCTGGCAGAAATTACTTTTCCAATTTTGTTTTCTGAAATTAATTTTTTAATTAATCTGATCCCCGGATGATGTAAAAAATTATATCCGATCAGAACAGGAATATTTTTTGTTCTAACAATATTTTGTAATTCTACTAAACTTGTCATGTCATTCCCAAGAGGTTTTTCTATAAACATAGGAATTCCGTTTGCAGCTATACTCAATGCAGTTTCAATGTGCATAGAAGTTGGATTTGTTATCAGTACTCCGTCAATATTATATTTATCAAGTTCGTTTAATGAATTTATTTCAGTGTATTGAAAATCAAATTCATTAATTTTTGAATTTCCTGTTCTGAAAGCAAATATATTATTGTCACCTATACTTTTCAGTATACGCGCATGTCTGCTTCCGATAGATCCCAGTCCGCAAATCAGAAAATTCAATTTACTATATAAGTTTTTGGTTATGGCTTAATGATGTAACACGGAGTGGCGCTGAATGGGAATTTCTTTATTTCAATTTTTACACCTTTAAAATAATCATCGACTGCTTTAGTCTCACCCGGAAATACATTGTAGTCATCCAGCACAAGTATTCCACCTGAAACGATCTTTGGATATAGTTCTTCAAGTATTGTAACTGATGGCTCATATATGTCCGTGTCGAGATTCAGAAGTGAGATCTTCAGATCAGGATTTTTCTTTGTGTATTCTGGTAAAGTTACAGTGATATCCCCGGCAATTAATTCGACATTTTTTTCGCATGCTTTGTTTTTTAAAACATCAATTAACTGATCCGTCGAGATACTGTTTTCACCGGCATCTTTGATCAGGTTTTCACGAAGTTTTTTATCTGCTTCAAAATCCGTCCCCGGAAATTTACCAAAAGAATCAAAACCAATTAATTTTTTTTCGGAATTTTCTTCGAATAAATTTCTGAACATTGCAAACCTGACAAATGAAGCTCCTTTGAAAACACCGCATTCCACTATATCGCCTTCGGCATTTTTAGTCATATTGTAAAGTTCAAAATGCGCTAACAGTTTGCCTATCCTTGACTTATCACATGAAAGATAAAATTCATTTTCATAATCATATGCTTTATTAAAATCAGGTAGCTTTATCATAATAAACGGAAATTATTTATATTAAAAAATTTTGTCTTTAACTTTTTTCTGCAAAACACTTTCATTTATTTTTCTGAGTAATGGTTCCTTCTCCAAAAGATCTAACACTTCATCTAATCTGATTGGTTTACCGTCATAAAGTTTTTCATATATTTTTTCGGCAAGTAAATAATCTTCTTCTGTATCTAAACATAATCTCAGATCAGCAGCAGGTGCCCCATCTTTTTTTACACTTTTAATTTTAAACATTTCAGGATTTCTTCTTATATATAAAGTCACATGTTCATGATCATCTTTATCAGCGGATTCCCTCCAGCATTTTTCCAGTGCACCAAAATTAATTACTTCAGTATCCATTCCTCTTGGATAAGTTCTGTCCTCAATATTTGAAGTGTAATCGAAATCTCCTGACCTATGTTCAAAAATTACTTTGTCAATTATTTGAGGATCCATCAAAGGATCATCTCCTGTAACTCTTACTATCACGTCTGCATTCGTAATTTCAGATGCCGTTCTGAATCTGTCTAAAACATCATGGACAGATCCACGAATGCATGTCACTCCACTTTCATTACAGATCTTTTCTATAATATCATCTTCTTTAAGTATAGTGGTAACAACTGCAAAATCATCAATATTTTTTACTTCACGGAGAATATTAAAAATATGAACTAGAGATGGAATTCCTGACAAAGGTTTTAGTACTTTACCCGGAAGTCTTTCGGAACCCATTCGTGCTGCTATGAAGGCAACGGTTTTCAAAATTGGAAATTATTTATTTTTTCGGGGTTTATGTTTGGTATCTAAAACTTTTTTGAACTTCGTCATTCCTAATTTATTATTGGTCATATTATTATCATGTTTTCTGTATCTGTAAAGAGGAAGTTCTATATTATAAATATTGTGTTTTTTTTCAAATCTGATCCGCAGATCTTCATCTTCCCGCATTTTAAATTTTTCATCATACAATCCAATCTCGAATAACAGATCTGTTCTAAACATCACACCACAGGCAATATGCTTCTTTTTGCCTGAGATCCTTTCCAAATGTTTTTCATTTTCGTCAACCAAAATATAATCACAGCTTACTGCATCCCAGTTGGCATTTGAATTCAAAAATAATGATTCGACAAGTAAAAGATTCTCATCCATATAATCGTCAGCATCAAGATTAATGACAAATCGTCCGAGAGCAGATTTAATGCCTTCATTTCTTGCAGCAGCAAGTCCGTAATTTTTATCTAGAATGATAGGCTTTATCTTTTGATTGTAAGTCTTCATAACATTCTGAGTCTCATCAGTACTGCCGTCATCGACTACTATGATCTCGTATTCTTTTTTATCAAGACTTTGATTTAATGCACTTCGAATTGCCCTCGAAAGGTAACGTGCATAATTATGACATGTGATTATTACCGATACCTGCACTTATTTTACTCTTAGTTTTATTATCAATTGATTTTACAAATTTTTTTGAAAGTCTTGAAATAATATTTGATCCGCCTCTGTTCAAAGTATTTCTCCATGATTCTATATTTCTGAAATCCAACTGAGCTGTAACTCTTGGATTCATAGATGTAAATTTTCCTCTGTTATGAAATCCCATATTGTTTGAAATAAATAAAGTATTAGCTTTCCCACATATAGATTCTGATCTGTATCCCATTTTGTTTAATTCTAATTCTGTTACATTATCACTTCCATCTTTTGAATATCTGATACTAAACTTATATTCATTTATCAGTCTTTTTAATGTCAGTTTATGTGAACCTTTTGCAAAAACATATGCAGCATTTGATTCATCTGTATCCCTTAGATACAAAAATACTTTTATGGTCGGGTAAGGGACATCAGCATGAGGAAAAGAAGCAAAATGAAGACTGTCTACATTTTTATCGGGATTTCTCTTTTGTAAATGCCAAAATAAGTGGTAAGGCTTAACTCTGATTTTTCTATGAATGACAGCTTTCGTCAATTCATTTATTATATCATTATTCAAAAAATATTTCAAAAAAGAAGGAGTGTTTGGAGATATAAATTTTTCAGCAATGGTTTCAAAATATTCGGGGAAATTTTTCTGCCTGTTATTCAGAGTCAATTGATCAAATTCAAAAGGATCCCAGTCTGAATATAATTGTTCATATTCTTTTTTGATTTCTTCAAACTGTTCATTTGAAAAAAAATCCGGTATAACAAGAATTCCATCCCTTTCAAGTGTTTCCGTATATTCTTTATATTTATTTTTTTGGGGTCTAAGTCTCCAAAAATTATAAAAAAGAGTTCTGAAAATTTGGAACCCAAGAATATTAAGTATTAAACTTCCTGAATATTGAGGCGGAGTTCTGTTTAAAAATCCAATGTCAATTTCTTTACTCAATTTTTAAAACCTGGACTTTATATTTTGGAAATTAGATTTTTCAAATTTTACAATATCTTATAAAGCTTTTTTTAACTTTTTACTTTCAAAAATTTCATTCTTCAGCAGGCTTGCTTCAGATTTAAAATATCCTGATATCGTAGGTCTTCCTGTATCTGTTTTGGATTTTTTTTCAATTATTTCCAGCGGTGCAGTAAGATCATCTATCACGTCTTTTGTAAAACTATTGTGATTGAAATCTGTAAGTTCAAAATACAAAGGATATTCCCCCGGCTTGATTTTTAGTTCAGGAATTTCGACTATAACTTCACCTGTTAGTCCGGGCAGCATTTTCTTTTCACTTAAATCAAATTGTACAAGTGTAAGGCACTCTCTTGAAAGTCCTGAATTTAATGCAAATACAAAAATAAGATTATCAATTTCTTTAAATATTTCATATGTGATCTTAACTCTGATTTTTTCACCGAGCTCAAATTTAAATCTTTTATTCCCACTTTCATCGAGTAATTCAATACTTGTAAATCTGACTCTTCCTTTTCCTCTTCTGTTTACATTATTTCCAATTTCAGTATTTGCATCAATTTTAATGTCTCTGGTAAGTTCATTATATTCTCTGAGGGCAAATTCAGTTTCTCCATTTGCAAAAACTTCTCCGTCATTTAAGATCAAAGTTTTTTGACATAGATTCCTGATAGCCTGCAGATTATGACTTACAAACAGCACCGTCCTTCCTTCTTTTTCAGAAACATCATGCATTTTCCCAAGACATTTTTTTTGAAATTCTGCATCACCGACTGCAAGTACTTCATCGACAATAAGAATTTCGGGCTCCAGATGTGCAGCTACAGCAAACGCCAGTCTGACATACATACCGGAAGAATATCTTTTTACAGGTGTATCGATGTATCTTTCCACTCCGGAAAAATCTACTATACTGTCAAACTTACTTTTGATCTCTTCCTGTGTCATTCCAAGTATAGCTCCGTTTAAAAAAATATTATCTCTGCCTGTGAGTTCCGGATGAAATCCTGTACCAACTTCTAAAAGACTTGCGACTCTTCCCTTGATCTTGATTTTACCTGAAGTAGGTCCTGCGACTCTGGAAAGTATTTTCAGCAAAGTAGATTTTCCTGCACCATTCTTTCCAATGATACCGAATCTCTCGCCCTGACCAACTTCAAAATTTATATTTTTCAGTGCCCATACATAATCAGAAAGTCCTTTTTTATTTCTTGTATTTGTTTCTCCGACTTTTAGATATGGATTCTCTTTACCTGTTAATCTGGCAAATAATCTGTTTAAATCTTCAGCTATAGTCCTTCTGCCTACCATTCCAAGTCGGTACAATTTTGAAAGATCTTCTACTTTTATTACTGAACTCATTATAAAATATTTAGACTGTATCCATAAAAGTTTTTTCGACTCTATTGAATATCACAATTCCAAATGACAAAATTACAACCATAAATATTGAGCTGTAAATTAAATTCCCTGCGTTGAAAGTACCTGCACCAAGATACGCATATCTGAATGTATCAATGATAGCAGTCATCGGATTAGCAAGTACGATCCACTTATATTTTTCCGGGAGAGCAGACAATGGATAAATAACCGGAGTTGCATACATTAAAAGCTGAACTCCGAAACTTACTAAGAAACTGAAATCCCTGTATTTTGTAGTCAGGGAAGATACTATAATTCCAAATCCAAGTCCAAGTCCTGCCATCAATAAAAGCAGAACTGGAGTAAGCAGTATGTACCAGTTCGGATTTACGTTCCCACCGTTGAAGGAATAATATATTAAAAAGCATATAAACAAAAACAACTGAATACCAAATTTCATAAGCAATGAGATCACATTTGATAATGGACTAACAAGTCTTGGGAAATATACTTTTCCAAAAATATTAGCATTAGTAACAAATGTCGATGAAGTGCGTGTGAGACAATCTGAAAAGTAACCCCAGCTTACTATTCCTGACATGTAAAACAATATAGGTGGTATACCGTCAGTTGAGATCTTTGCAATATTTCCGAATACAATTGTAAAAGTAATTGTAGTGAGTATAGGCTGAAGAAAGAACCAGAATGGACCTAAAATAGTCTGTTTATAAACAGCGACAAAATCTCTTCTGACAAACATCATCAGTAGATCCCTGTATCTCCAGACATCTTTCAGGTGAAAGTTAAACCAACCTGAGACCGGTTTAATCTCTAATGTCCATTCTTCTTGAGAATTTTCAGACATTTATATATTTAAAATAATTTTAATAAAATTTGATGTAAACAACAGACAGTATATTTACAATCTGCTTGAATCGAGAAAGTAAAATTTCAAAATATGAAATTTCATTTATATCGGAATGTGTGATCTTTTAGAAATTAAATTTTATTTTCCGGTTACTTTAGTATTTTCTTATTTGAATCCGGCTGTGAATAGTAATAATAATAATTGTAATAGTATCCGTAAGAACTCTTGAAGTT
The DNA here is from genome assembly GCA_035443185.1 of Ignavibacteria bacterium. GTDB lineage: Bacteria > Bacteroidota > Ignavibacteria > Tepidaquicellales > Tepidaquicellaceae > UBA2330. Next base: position 84,596 of record DAORRV010000003.1, read on the forward strand.
GAAATTATTAAGAACACAACCAAGTAGATGATGCGGATATTTTTTATTCAAACGATCATAAGTTTTCCAGAATGCATCTGCAGGTGTCTTATTTGCCTGACAGACAAGAATTGTACCATCTGTTATGTTATATAAAATCTCTGAGTCTGTAACTGTAATGAACGGAGGTGAATCGAGAATTACTATATCGTAAATTTCTTTTAACTTATTTATAAACTGTTTCATCTGTACTGAACCTAACAGCTCAGATGGATTCGGAGGAATAGTTCCGCTGGTAATGAAATGAAGATTATCCATAGGAGTTGGTCTTGTAATATCTTCTAATGTAACATTTGTAAAAAGATAATCACTCAAACCCGGGAATTTATCAGTTTCAAACACATTATGGATCCTAGGCTTTCTAAGGTCACAATCCATTATCAATACTTTTTTTCCAGCCTGTGCAAAACTTCCGGCAAGATTTGAGGAAACGATGGTTTTACCTTCAAAAGGAATTGAACTTGTGACAAGAATTGTTTTAAGCTGTTCAGATTCCAATTTGGAGAATTGAATTCTGGTTCTTAAAGCTTTAAAAGCTTCGGATGCAGCAGAATTTGATTTATTACCAACAATAAATTCCGGAGTTGATACTCCATTTTTTCCAATTGATTCAATTTTTGGAATCCATGAAAGTACACTCGCACCTTTACTTTCAAGTTCGTCAGGCGATTTAATTGATTTGTCCAGATAATTTCTTACAAATGCAAATGCTAATCCAAGCCCAAGCCCGATTAAAATTCCGAATAAAATAATTTTAGGTCTGTCTGGTGCCACTGGTGCATTATTGTCTAAACCCAGATCAAGAATTGAAGCATTACCGACTCTGGCTCTTTCATTGATTGTAGCTTCCTGATATTTTTGCTCAAGCGTTGTATATAATTTTTCTGCAGAACTTCTGTCTCTTTCAAGTTTTACCAGTTCACTCATTTGTTCAGGAAGATTTTTTAATTCCGCCTGAGACTTGTTTATCAGATCTTTATAGTATGCATTTTTTATCCTCATATCCTGGATCTCTAATTTTTGCTTAAAGATATCAGAACTGAGTTCTCTTTTTTCAGCAGGTGTACTTGCCTGTATACCGGTCTTCATTATTTCTATCTGCTGCGCAAGTTTTTCTTTTAAATTATCTAATTTCCTGTCATAAGCCTGTCTGGTTTTTTCTCTGACCTGTTCATCCTGTATAGGCGCAAGTTCTATGTCTCTTTGTACTTCAAGATTGGCAACCTGAGACTGAATTGCAGTCATATAGGTTTGATTTATCTGTGCATCTATAAAATCTGTAAGCTGCGGATCCATATCTTTAAATTTTGCATTTAAAGATTCAAGATTATTTTCCCTGATTTTTGCTTCAATTTCATTCCCTTTTATAAGTGCTTCATACTGAGCCATGTTACTAACCAATGCAGAAGTTTGAGTTGTCAAAGAAATGTAACCTGTTTTTTTCTGAAAATTTTGAATGGAGTTTTCCGCATCATTTAGTTCTTTAAACTTTTTCTCCCTTTCATCAACTATAAATTTCTTTACGTTTGTTATATCTTGTCTGCTGAGATCAACATTATATTTTAAATAAACATCAGCATATGTTTTTGTTATATATTGAAGTTCGTCAAATATTGGACCTTCTGCGGTAATACTTATTGCATCAAGACCTTTTACTGCTGCAATGACAACAAAATTACTTAACTCTCTTCTGAGAACTTCCTGAGATACAGCTACAGTTTCAGGAAGTACAGCTCTGTTCAATAGAAGACTGTATTGCCTTCCACCGGTATTAAATGAATCAATAAGAACTTTGGAAACCTTATCCCTGATGTCATAACTTTTCATGACAGCGATCTGAACCATTATATATTTCTCATTTGTCGTACTGGCACCTTCAAATCCAAAGTTTGCAGTTAAAATATTTCCCTGCTGACTTTCTAATTTTACGCTGGTTGTAGATCTGTAAATATTGGTCGCAGTATTAACATAAATTAGAGTATAAATAATACTAACCGATAAAATAATTAATATTGGAATCAGATTTTGTCTGAGTACATTAATATATTCCTTTAAAACATCTTTAGAAGGAGCGGCATCGTTAGATTGTTCAAATTCATCAAATTCATCATATGAATTATTTTTTGCCATTGCTTACTTTTAATTTAAAACTTTTATAAAATATTATTAAAATAACCTAAAAAAAAAAATGAAAACAAAAAATTAATTAACCGTTATAGTTCTTCTTACAAGATTGTCTATAAGATAATAAAATGAAATAAGTGTTCCGATAAAATAAACAGTTTCCCTGATATAAAAAAATATATTCTGATCAGTTTTTACTTCAGGAAGAATCAGAAGATCACCTGGCTCAAGTAACGGGTTTTTATAAGCCATCAATATTTCTTCAGGATCATCATTATAGAATTTGTCAAATTCAAATTGTTTATATGACCTGGCTTGTAGTATTGGTGTTTCAGTTTTTAACCTAAGTATCTTCACATCATCTGAAAAATCCGATTTGGTGTTACCCGACATAATTAAAAAGTCAAGTAATGTAGAACCTTGAGGTAAAAGATATTTTCCGGGACTGCTCCCGCCGAGTAAAATGACTTCTATGTTTACTTTATTTTTATCTGAAAAATTAAAATAGTTTCCAGCCCCTGGTTTTAACAATTCCTCAGGTCCTATTTTGACATAATCGCTGTCAAGTTGAGAATAAGCATTTCCAGAAAGGCAAACTGTAAAGAACAATATTAGTAAAAACGTAATGCGATGTAGATTCAAAATTTTATAGTCTGTGAATTTGTAATTGAAAAAATTTTCTAAATATTTTATCCGTTCTTTTGTTTGGTAACATAAGAAATTAATCTATAAATTCTTAGTCATAAAATTATATTTAAAGAGGGATTATATATTTTTATTTTATTTTTAGTTTTTTTTTATATAGAAATCTAAGGTATTTTTCAACCCTGTTTCAAAATCAATTGTAGTATTAAATCCGATTTTTTCTTTTGCTAATTTAATATCTGCAAAAGAATGTTTTATATCACCTGGTCTTTGTTTTTCATATATCGGTTCAATATTTTTATTTAGCATTTTATTAAGAGACCTTACAAGTTCGTTCAGAGTAATCCTTCCGCTATAAGCACAATTCATTGCAATCCCTGTATTGCATTTTGCAAAAGCTGCAAGTATATTTGCATTTACGACATTAGAAACATATGTGAAATCTCTTGATTGCTCTCCATCTCCATAAATAACCGGTCTTTCGTTTTTCATCATGGCTGTAATAAATTTTGGAATTACAGCAGAATACTGGGATGAAGGATCCTGATTCGGACCAAATACATTAAAATATCTTAAAGCAATTGTTTCAAGTCCGTAGATTTTGGAAAATACGCTGCAATATTTTTCACCCGCAAGTTTTGAAACTGCATAAGGTGAAAGTGGATTTGGAAGCATCCCCTCATGTTTTGGTAATTCCGGATTATCACCATACACAGATGAAGAAGAGGCATATACAACCCTTCTTACATTTGCACTTAATGATGCCTCAAGAATATTTAGAATTCCATTTACATTTACTTCATTTGATGTGATCGGATCTTTTATTGATCTAGGAACAGAAGGTAATGCCGCCTGATGTAATACTACTTCAATATCCTTTAGCGCTTCACTTACAATGTGATAACTTCTTATATCACCTTCTATTAATTCAAAATCTTTATCAAAATTTTTAAGATTTTCTCTTTTACCTGAGGAGAAATTATCAAGAACCCTGACAGAATGTCCCTGTTTCAATAATTCTGAAACTATGTTTGATCCTATAAATCCTGCACCACCTGTTACTAAAAATTTTGTTGAATTCATACTTTTTTAAATTTAAAACTCTGAGAATACTTCAAACCGATTACAGCTCCGCTATTTGACTCACATTAATAAAAAAATTGAGCCATCTAAATATTTTATTTTTAACGATCTGATATTGTACCGAAATTTCCAAACAATAAAATTAACAATATCTGTTTTTACAACTATAAATTCTCTATCCGTATTTCTAAATAAATGAACTCAGATTATTTCAATGTGCTGACTTCATTTGAATTTAAAATTATACTTATAGAGTATGAAAATTCTTCCAGATTAACCGTAAGTTTGTAATTTCCTCTAATTTCATTTACATATCCCATCATTCCTTTAAATATACCATGATTGATCTTTACAATATCACCCATTTTAATATGTTTTTCTTCGACACTTATCTTTTCAGGTTCAAGTAATGCCTGCTTGATTATTTGAATTTCTCTTTCATTTACAACCGCAGGTCTGTTTTCATAATATATGTATCTTACAGCTCCAAAATTTTCCTTAATAGCATGGACTCTTTCGTATTCATTGGCATGCACAAAAAGGTAACCGGAAAAAAGTGGTTCATTAACTTTCTTTTTTCTGTCTGACCAGATCTTTACTTTTTCAACTAACGGTAAAAATGCTTCAATGCCACGATATTCAATATTATTAAATACCTTAATTTCATTTCTTGGCTTTGTCTGCATTACGTACCAATTTTTGTCATGAGTTTCAGTCATCATTTTTCTATGAAAGATCAAACTGCTTATTTATTGTTGGTTATTGATATTACTAGTATCCCTAATGAAATTAGTACTGATGAAATTGCAAGGATGAAGCCGACATTGTCTCTGCCAAAATATCTGGGCTCACCTGTAATGATAAGGATATCACCGGGTAACAAGACTGTATTTAACTTATTCTTAAAATTTACTTTTTCTTCCCAAACCAGATCATTATAATTAAGTTTTATTATCTGATCTTTTGAAATCCCTAAGCTGTCATTCTTTGGTCTGTATAATCTGATATCTTCAAGTTTTGAATCAGTCATTGGACCTCCGCTGTATGATATCAGATCTGTTAATGTTGATCCCTGAGGAAGAAGATATTTACCGGCAAATTTAACATAACCCCACACATTTACTTCAATGTTAACTTTATCTTTATCTCCATAATTGTAATATCCCCCTTGTTGAGATGAAAATTCGTCATTTCCAACTTTGATTTTATCAGATTGAGAATATATTTTATTTGATGCTATTACCAGAATTATAAAAAATACGACTGATATTGATCTCAAATTTAACTTAAAAATTGAAAAAATATAAGTTATTAACATAATTAAAATAGTGTTTAAATAAAAGTCCGAACAAGAACTTAGCTGACTTGTCTTAAAATAAACTTTAAATAAAAATCAAGATATTATTTTAGTTTCACATTTTTTTTAAGAAATTCCAGTGTTTTTATATAATACTAAGAATATAATTAATTAACTGGTTTTGAGATAATTTATACTTGGGTTTTGACAGATCTATAAAATTAACATAAACATAAAATTTAAAAATCTTACATTTACATCTTTATAATTCAAATTACTTTTTCACATTCAAAATTATAGAATAATAATCAGCAGATTTCATTTCAAAAAATAATTCTCAGATAGATTAATTTCCAAAACTGCAAATTTTATGTCGTTGAAATAATGCTTAAAACAGTATATCTTTGTAGTCTTAATTATAAAAAATTCATTTTTGAATAAATCCGGATACTGCTTTATTTTAAACGGATAGTGTAATGAAATTTATGATCGGATGTTAATTTTCAGTTTGTTGGTATATATGTCTGAAAAAATGTTAAATGTTTTATTTAATTGCATCACAAATTTTGAACAAACCAAGCTTAAACGGCAAGAGTAATCATTCCGCAGTAAACTTCCAAGAAGCAAGAGAATCTAAAGATAATTTTAAGGTATATCTGAATATCTTAAGGATGAATCTGATTCCTATATTAATTATCACTCTTTTGTGTGTGTTACTTACTGTTGCTTATGTAATGTATGCCAAGGATATATATAAATCCACTACTACCATTAAGATAAACAGACCTCAGGGAAGTGTTTTGAGCTCAAGTCTCATACCTGAATTTCAGGACTTTATAACAGACAGATATATTTCAAACGAGATCGAAGTTTTGAAAAGTTATAAGATAAGAGAAATTGTTGCGGAAAATCTTATTGACACTTTTAAAATAGATAATGATAAAGCTAAATTTTATTATATTTTAAATCATGGTGATAATGAAGATGTAACTGCCTTAATTTCTGTCTCCAGCCTTGCAGATATTCTTTCTGTTATTGTTAAAATTGACCAAAAGCGCGGACTCGATGTTGTCGATATTGTAGTTGAAAGCCCGGCTAAATATGAGGCAATGCTTATTGCAAATCTCTATTCTAAAGTTTATCAGGAGTTCAGTCTTGATCTGTCCCGGGAAGAACTTACCAGTCTGACCGGATATTTAAAGGAAGAAAAGGAAAATAAGTTTAAGGATCTCGCAAAAGCAGAAAGTGAACTTGAAGATTATCAGAAAGACGGCGGATTGATTCTGCTGGATGCACAGGTGAAAAATGTTGTTGAAAATATTTCCATGCTTGAAGCTCAGCAAAATGCAGCGCGCATAGAACTCAATTCAAAACAGGAAGAATATAATTCTCTGAAAACTGAAATTAACCGAATGGATCCGACGCTGGTTGACTTTCTTCAGGGGAAAATAGATGAACTTTATATTGCTGAGATACAATCAAAAATTGCTGAACTCGAATCGAAGAGAGATATTGAAGCATCGATTCCTGAAGACGATAGACTTAAACAAAAAACTTTAAGTGAATATAATAAAAAGATTGAACCTTTAAGAGAAACCCTTGATGAAAAGATTGAATTAATGAGGACCAGTCTTTTTTCAAGTACTCCCGAAGAACGAAGAATGATATCTCAGAAACTTTTAGAAGCCGGGGTCGGAGTTCAATCATACGAAGCAAAAGTAAATACTCTTTCAAATATGCTTTTGAAATATGAAGATCAGTTTTCGAAACTTCCTACACAAAGCATTGAATATGCAAAGCTTGAAAGAAACAGAAAAGCTACGGAAAAACTTTATTTAATACTGGAAGAAAAATATCAGGAAGCAAAGATCAATGAAAGGATCAAGCTTGGTACTGTACTTGTAATAGCTCCGGGTATTATTGCTTCTAAGCCTTCCAAACCAAACAGAATGCTTATAATTTTTATGGGTACTTTGCTTGGATTGGGACTTAGTATAGCTTTCGTATTTACTAAAAATTATTTTGATCATACTATAAAAAGTCCTGATGAAATTGAGAACAGAGGAATCAGTGTACTTTCATGGATACCTGCGATTGACGAACTTAAGAATAAATCTTTTCAAAGTGAATTTATTGTCGCCAATAAACCTAAGTCACCTCCGTCTGAAGCTTTCAAAGCTTTAAGAACGAGGATTCAATATTCTAAACTTGAAGAGACTCCATTAAAGACTATTTTACTTACGAGTTCAGTTCCTTCAGAAGGTAAGACAACGATCTCTTTAAACCTTGCCGGAAGTCTAGCTCAGATGGATAAAAAAGTATTACTTCTCGATTGTGATCTTAGAAAGCCGAGAGTTCATAATGTTTTTGAAATAGACAGATTCCCCGGACTGAGTGATTATCTTTTTTCAAATGCTTCATTGGAAGAGATAACGCGTAAGACGAAGCTAGAAAATCTTGAAGTGATCACAAGCGGAACGATACCGCCGAATCCTTCAGAAATGCTGTCTTCAAAACAAATGAAAGATTTTATTGAGAAGATGAAAGGAATTTATGATTATATAATTATTGATTCACCACCATACATATCTGTTACTGATGCCGAGATACTATTCAGAATTGCTGACGGAACAATACTTGTACTCAAAGCCGGCAGTACTCCTTCTGATGCGTTTTACAGAACATCGGAAAGGTTGACAAATCTTGACCCACACAACTTCCTTGGAGTTGTGTTCAATAATTTCAGTTTCAAAAGTGCTTACGGATATTATTACAATTACTATTATTATTATACCAGACCTGATGATAAATCAATGTCTGGGAAATCAACTTCTGCAGCTGAAAATTAATTCTTTGTTTAAAATTAATTTACATTCCGTATTATATTTAATCTAAAACTTAAACTATATCTGAAAGGAAATATTGAATTTAAAAAGTAAAGTTATAAATAATGATTTCACAGTCGGTATAATCGGTCTCGGTTATGTCGGACTTCCTCTTGCACTTGAGTTTGCTCACAAGGGAATTGCTGTAATCGGATTCGATCTTGATGAATTCAAGATAAAGAAAATTCTCAAAGAAAAATCTTCATACATAAAACATATTCCTTCTGAGAAAATAAAAGAAGCAGTCAACAATAAAAAACTTACTGCCACTACTGACTTCTCTAAACTGCCTGAAGCTGATGCTGTCATTATCTGCGTTCCGACTCCGCTGAATGTTAACCGTGAGCCGGACATGAGCTACGTTGTAAATACTGCTGAAACAATTTTTAAATATCTGAGAAAAGGTCAGCTTGTCTCACTTGAAAGCACTACATATCCGGGGACTACAGATGAGATTCTGTTGAAAATATTCGAAAGTAAAGGAATGAAAGTCGGTAAAGATTTCTATCTGTGTTTTTCTCCTGAAAGAGAAGATCCGAATAATGAAAAATATTCTACAGCTACCATTCCAAAAGTTTTAGGCGGCGTGACAAAAGAATGTATTGATATTGGAAAACTTATTTATGAAAAAGTGATCGTCAAAGTTGTACCTGTATCTTCTACCAAAGCTGCAGAGTCAACAAAACTTTTGGAAAATATTTTCAGATCTATAAACATTGCATTAGTGAATGAACTAAAAGTTGTATTTGATAAAATGGGAATTGATGTATGGGAAGTCATCGAAGCTGCTTCGACGAAACCATTTGGCTATACACCATTTTATCCGGGTCCGGGACTCGGCGGTCATTGCATTCCGATCGATCCTTTTTATCTAACATGGAAAGCCCGTGAGTTTGAGATCTCCACAAAGTTCATAGAGCTTGCCGGTGAAATAAATACTGCCATGCCTGAGTATGTAGTATCAAAAGTTTATCACGCGCTTAATGAAAATAAAAAATGTGTGAATGGTTCTAAGATTTTACTGCTTGGACTTTCTTATAAAAAAGATATTGATGATCTGAGAGAATCTCCTTCTCTAAAACTTATTGAACTTCTGCAGGACGAAGGTGCAGATGTAGATTACAGTGATGATTATGTTACCATGATCCCGAAATTAAGGAAGTATGATTTCAATAAAAAATCTGTCGCCCTTACAAAAAAGAATATTGCAAAGTATGATCTTGTTTTACTTTCCACTGATCATTCATATTATGATTACAAATTAATTTATGACAATGCAAAGCTGATAGTCGATACGAGAAATGCATTTAAGAAATTCAAAGGAAAAAAATTATTCAAAGCTTAACTAAATTAATATATTGAGAAAATTATGAGTGAAATAAAATTAGCAATAATCGGCTGCGGCAAGTGGGGCATGAATCACGTTAAGACTGCATATAAACTTTTTGGAGATGATCTTAAATATTGCTGCGACTTTTCTGATGACAGCGCAGAAAAAGTAAGAGCTGTATCTGATAGAATTATATTCACAAAAGATCCAAATGATATTATTTTAGACACTGATGTTACAGCAGTCATTATTGCCACACCTGCTGAAACGCATTTTGAGATTGCAAAAAAAATGCTGCTGGCGGGAAAGCATGTTTTGGTGGAAAAGCCGATCACACTGAATTCCGAAGATGCGCATATTCTGAACGAACTTGCATTAGAGAATGACAGAATTTTAATGGTCGGACATTTACTTTTATTCCATCCGGCTATACTTAAGATAAAAGAATTTGTCGATGAAGGAAAGCTCGGTAAGCTGCAGTACATCTACAGCAACAGATTAAATCTCGGCACTATAAGGACAGAGGAAAACATACTATGGAGTTTTGCTCCGCATGATATTTCTGTAATTCAATATCTTGTTGATGACATTCCTGAAGAAGTAACGGCAACAGGCGCAGTATTTCTTACCAGTGAAATTCAGGATACAACTCTGACGAATCTGAAATTTAAAAATAATATTCACGCACACATTTTCGTAAGCTGGCTTCATCCATTCAAAGAACAGAGACTTGTAGTCATCGGTGATAAATCAATGATGATGTTTGAGGATTCAATTCCGACTGATAAACTGAAGCTGTATAAAAAAGGAATTGACATGGTAAATGGTGTGCCTGTAAAAAGAGATTCGGATTATGAAAGCGTAGAGTTTGGGGATGATTCCCCTCTTGAGCTTGAGCAGCTTCATTTTATTGACTGCATAAAAAACTCAACTACACAGAGAGCCGATGGCAGGAATGCTATTGAAGTGCTGGAGACACTGGAAAGAGCGCAAGAAGAGCTTATTAAAAATTAAGAATTAGGAATTAAGAATTAATCAGTCACAACCCCAGTTAATTGAAAAATGGTTAGAAAATTTTCTACATTTTTAGAAACGAAGTTTGAATTTCAAATAGCAAGTTTCAGATTAATTCTTAAGTAATTCCCCCTTAAAAAAGGGGGAGCGAAGGGGGTTGTTGCCGAAAGAAATAGAAACTCGTAACTGATTTAATATTTATTATTTAAAATTTAAAATTAAAAAAGATGTCTGATTTCAAAGTACACCCAACAGCAATAGTAGACGATAATGTAGA